>JAUWJG010000092.1 GCA_030607815.1 Candidatus Bathyarchaeota archaeon | reverse complement strand
TTAATCGTTTTTACCTTGTTTGATAAGCAGGAGGAACCATAAAAGACAAGAAGCTAGGCTAGAAAAAGGTTAGACTTGATCCTTGTAGGTTAAGTAGCTGGTGAAAGGTGGTTCAATATCATGTTGCCAATAGATGCACAGTAATTCTCCTCGGTGATGAATCTCCTCTTCAACAAGCAATATGAGTACATCTTCAATTCTATATCGTTTTTTGTCCCAAGGTCCTCCTTTAAACTCGAAAAGGCTATCTAGTTTCTCTTTTGTGAGGGTGTCTAGATATTGGTTTGTCTCTTTTTCAACTGTATCAGAATACTCTTTTATCGTATTCACACTCGTGTATTTATCAAATGGAGAACCATAGATGCCTTCTGCACTTTTTCTACCCAACCATCTAATAATGACATGCTCCACCTGAAGGCTATGTAAATATATGTTTCTAATAGAATCAAAGCTCGCTCCACACTTTTCAGTGACGGTTTCCCATGGAATCTCAGACATATTTTCCAAGAATCTCCGACGGGAATACCAATTATACCCAAATAGATCTTTTATATCCACCAAATCACATTCACTCTCTAAAATATCTTACTTAAATAAAGATAAGTAGTTATATAAAAAAAAAACTGACTTTTTTAGTCGAGAAAGCGAATGTTATAAGTCATGAAAAGTCAATTTCCTAATATTTTTACTGGAACGAAGAAAGAAGCTAAAGAATATTTTTAGGATTAAGGACTTTTATTCATAGATAAGTGTGTAGTTCATATTTGATTCCAAATTCTACTTCAATTTTTAGGTGACTACATATGATTTTGTTGACCATGCCCATCAACTCAGTCCAGAAGGGCTCAAACAGATCATAAACATGGCTTTAAAAGCCTTCTCCGATTATCATGAAACTATTGAAGATATAATTGCTGAAGATGATAAGGTGTGGGTTCGGATTAAAGCTACTGGGACCCATACAGGTGAATTTATGGGAATAGTCCCTACCGGCAAGAAGATAACAATGATGTTTGCTGATATGTTTCGCATAGTTAATGGCAAGATTGTAGAATATTGGGAAGTCCGAGACCAATTAGATTACAACAAACAACTAGGCCTTATCGAATACACAGAACAAGGAAAGAAACTCTTTCCACAAGAGGTCAAGTAACTGCCTTAGCCACCATTTCAGCAATCCACATGCCTATCGAGTAAATAGCAAAGCCTATTTTTATCAACATTTTTTTATATTTTTTTTCTCTCAAATTTTTTATAATTGATCAGTATCCAGGGGATTGAATTCTTCTAAGCCTCTGCGCCTACCATTTACAACTGCCTCGGGTATGTCTTTGCTATGGATCTCGCAAGAAGACGTGCGACTCTTAGAGGTTCAGGAATAGATCCGTGTAATGTGAATTTGTTAAGGATTCCCTTCGTCTCGGCTAATGTCATGTTTAGGAATCTGGTATAAACTGTATGACCCGTGTGGAGCGAGATTGGAGTTCTTAAGCCATTCCGATGGTATACTTCAACTCTGAACTCCCAATCTTTGGGGAAGAGCTCCACAAAGTATTTTTCAAGACCTTCTGACTCCTCATAAGTTACACATAGAAGGGGCTTCTTGACTTCATCCCTGAGCTTCTGGAGATCTACGACATTGTACCAGCTGATGATGCAACCGTTTAACATAAGGAGGTTTATGTCTTCTCTTTCAAGGTTTTTGTACATCTCTATCATTTTTTCCGTAGCATCCATCCCCCCCACCGTGGTGGCTGAGAATACAAAGCCATCGATAGTCATATCAGCCCGCATGACCACACCAGCCAAGACCGATCTCCTGCTCTCCCCTTTAACGAAACTCTCCGAGATTCCCAAGGCTCTTATAGCCTTCTTATGAACATGCAAAGGCAACATTAGTTTCCCACTTATGTATAGTTCTTGTCCTTAAAACATATTTACTTAATGCCATGAATTAGGTCAAACCAAATTTAACACATTTGAGGAAAAAGAATAATTCACACTTCCGTTTTATTTAGGCCTTTTTACCACGATTTCCCCGTTTGTAAGATCCCTCACAATGTCTCAGCCATCATTTATGCACCCACATAATTCTTCCTCGGTTATCAGCTTCGACTCGAAGTTATTACTATTTCCACCATTTCTTGCTTTTCTCTCTGTTTCAAGTAAGGTTTCAGTTTCGTTATCACTTCCCCTCTCACCTATTCTGCGTATTATGGATCGTATATGTTGAGGTGAGATTTCCAGTTTCTCAGCAATGGGTGCTAGTTCAACGTAATCTATTTTTCCCATCAAAGCGCCAATAACTTCTGCGCGTACATCATCTCTTGAAATGTATGGTTGAGTTACCCTACGCCAGTCGTAAATTGTATAAATCTTCGTTAAAGTTTCAGTATAGGAATCAGAAAAGTTTGGATTTGTTGACTAAACTTTAGTCATCATTTTCAAGATAATTTAACTGATGCAGTGTATCGAATCTAAAAAGTAAAAAAATTCGATAATTAATCTTAGTTATTGAAAACTTATGTTTCTAGTAATGGTCATTATTTGCAAAGCAGGTCTCAGAGACAAGAAGGATTAATTCCTATTGTTTACTTGACGCCACCGCGTCTTGAAATATTTTCGATAAGTAAACTTCTTCGAAATCATTAATTTCTTGATGGAAAATTCCTCTTTTTTTACAAAAAATAGTTAATTCTGAATCCTTAACAGTAAATGAAACGTCAGCTTCTAGGACTGCATTATAATCGGATATACCGTCTCCAATGA
>JAUWJG010000052.1 GCA_030607815.1 Candidatus Bathyarchaeota archaeon | reverse complement strand
TTCTAGTTCTACTTAATAATTTTCTTAAAAAATATGCTACAAATATGACGCTTTTCTTTCTCTTAATTTGTATCATTTGAATTTAACTATTTCACTTTCGTTGAATGCGTAACCATTATAAACCTCTTTAATGGATTGCCACAAGATTTATAATAAATATTCATTCTAATAGAAGTGAGGTATATCATTATGAAAATATTTATTGATACAGCGGACATTGACGAGATCAGGATGGCTACTTCTTGGGGAATCGTTGATGGTGCCACAACTAATCCCTCTTTAATCAAGAAAGCTGTAGATAAAAGAGGAAAAATTACTATGGATGATTACATCGAGGAGATTGTTAAGATTGTACCAGGTCCAGTAAGCCTTGAAGTTATCGCCTTAAAAGAAAAGGAAATGATTCAACAGGCAAGACTACTATATAAAAAGTTTAGTCCTTATGGTGATATTGCCATCAAGATACCTATTAACACATACATGGCTGAAGGAATGGATGAATTTGAAGGTTTAAGGACGATTAAAACACTGAGTGGTGAGGGGATACCGACAAATGTTACATTAATCATGAACGCAGAACAAGCACTTTTAGCCGCAAAAGCAGGTGCTTCATATGTTAGTCCTTTTGTGGGTAGAATAGATGATTATGTTCGAACGAATATGGGTATGAAAAGAGGGGTTCATTTCAAAAAAGCAGACTTTTATGATGTTGCCAAAGTTAAAAGAATCTTGGAAAATAAAATTTTAAGAAATATCAAAGCGGATGATTCGATTCCTCAGCTTTATCAAAGTAAAGATTTACAAAAAATTCTAGATATGGGTCATGATGATGGAGTATATGGTGGATTAGAACTAGTGGACAAGATTTTAAAGATTTACAGAAATTACGATTATAAGACCGAAGTACTCGCTGCAAGCATAAGGTCTTCTCGACAGGTCAGGGAACTCGCTGAAATGGGTGTTCACGTTGCTACAATACCCTTCAATGTATTGAAAGACATGATTCGACACTACAAAACTGAAGAAGGCGTCAAGAGTTTTACTGCTGATATAGTGCCCTCTTATGAAAAAGTATTTGAATGAAATCTTATTAGCTATCCTAAATAGAACATCTCTTCCTCGACATTATGGTAGTCTTGTAGTTTTCTTCATATGTTGAAGAGGAGATATATCACCCTATATTTTCTAATAGCCGTATGAAGGAGACTCTCTCCTTATTTCAAAACACTTAACTAGAAAATTACTTACTGTAGAATGATATAATAATAAGCAAAAAGGAAGATGTTAAACAGATCACTCTTTGAATGTATATTCCTATTAAAAGGTGTGACATGATTATTGGCTAAAGGAGCTTTAAAGTGGATTCTATATATCGCAGCTGCTGGTCTTATCGGACTCGGAATCCTATTCATCATGGCCCAATATGCTGATTCTATGCGCTTGATTGAAGGTCTCATCTTCATAGTTGTAGCCATGGTAATCATTTTCTTTGCCAGAGAGAGAAAACCAATTGAGATTAAGAAAACAGTTAGAATCACAAGTCCGATTAAGGTTAAGGAGATAAACTGTCCCAACTGCAGTGCAATGTTAAACCCGGATAAACTTCAAGTCATAGATGGGAAACCCTACATAACTTGTGACTACTGTGGAAACAAGTTTGAGATGACAGAGGAGCCCACCTGGTAATGCGCTCCTTACAAAAGATAAGCATCATCATACTCGTTATTACTTTATCACTCCCCATCTCTCAAGGTAGCGTGGCGTTCAATCCAAACAACGTTACAGCCATCCAATATCGAATAGATCAAGAATGGGTAACTCTTTGGATAAACGATGATGCTTCAATAGAGCTTCACTATAACATCACTATAACCTACGAATCATCTGCTGAGGGATATATCTCATTAGGTCTACCTACCAGAGATTTTAACACAGTTTCAGTTAAAGACCTGTCAGGGAATAATTTAAACTGGGAAGACATTAGCGGTGGGAGTTACTACGGTATTGAAGTGTATCTAGGACACTCAATGGGACCAGGAGAAGGTGGAACTGTCCTACTTATCTCAACATTTCCAGCCCCATCCATTATTCAACCGGATGAGATGAATCCGGGGTATCTAGGACTACAATTTATGCCTACATATTTTGAAGACGCAAGAGTGGAAGATCTGCGTCTTGCTATTGTCCCACCAAATGGGGTTACAAAAGAGAATATTAAAACCTCTGAGGATGCATACTATACAACTGTTGACGGTGAATTCGCTGTATACTGGGAGCGCAACAATCTTCCACCGAACACTAAATTAGTCTTCGGAGTTTCTGTTCCAGAGCAATATATCACAATTTCCCCTCCAGCACCCCCTACCGGACCAGATATCTGGTTTTATCTGTCCATATTCCTTGGTATAGTAGGTATTTTCATAGTCATTATCTTACTTAGAAAACGAAAGGAAGTATATCAGAAGCCTAAGATTAAGATTGAAGCTCTAGGTCCAGCTCGAAGCCTCACGGCTGTAGAAGCGGCTGTAGTCGTAGGTTTGAAACCAGTCAGAGTATTAACCATGGTCCTCTTCAGTCTTTTACTTAAGCGGTTTATCAAGATTAAAGAGATTGAACCATTGATTAAAGTAGAAAAACTCCTAAACCAATCAGAAGAACCAAAACAGCATCCTAGATACTATGAAATAGATTTTCTAAGAGCTATTGGACCGAATGGCTCCTTGAATGAACGAAGATTAGCCGGAACCTACATAAGCCTGAGAGAAAATGTAGATAAGAAGATGCGTGGATACGCCCGGAAAGATACAGTTAACTATTATAAATCAATCGTCAACACAGCTTGGAACCAAGTTAAACAAGCTAGTACACCTCAGCTCGCAGAGGAAACCCTCGAGAAGAACTTGGAATGGCTCCTCCTCGATGAAAAATATGGACAAAGATTTAAAGAAGCTTTTCCACCTCACATCTTATTTATGCCACGCCCCAACTGGTACTGGTATGGACCCCACTTTTCCAGTAAAACAACCACAACCCCAACTGGACCATCTACGGCTGTTGAAGTTAAACCCATTCCAGCTCAAGAATTCGCAGATAAAATAGTTACAGGGATCGAGGAAGCTGCTGGAGGATTGGTAAAAAACGTTGAAGATTTCACAAAGAGGTTGATACCCCCAAAAGTTTCAACTCAATCATCAAGGCCTATACGCCATAAATCACGATGTGTATGTGCTTGTGCTAATTGTGCTTGCGCTTGTGCCTGTGTCTCATGCGCTTGTGCTTGTGCTGGTGGAGGTGCACGTTAAAAATGAAAATTATTAGTAGACTATTCCCTAAAAAACTTAGAAAAGGTTTGTATCATTACAAAGCTACTGGCGAATGGGAAGGATTACGTCTCCACTTAAAAGTTGAAGAGAATGGTACCGGTGTTTTAGTTATCAATGCCTCTCGTGTTCTTTTCCTCAATAAATCTGCAGTTGAGTACATCTATTTTTTTATAAAAGGAGCGACTGAACAAGAAGCGGTTAAAGAGATCTGTAAACGATATAAAGTTGATGCTGAAACAGCACTAAACGATTATCAGGATGTCCTCTTCATCGTTAACACTTTTGCTAAGACGAGTGACATATGTCCTGTATCTTATCTAGGTGTAGAGAAGATTGAACCATTCACAGTGGAATTATCCGCTCCCTATAGAATGGATCTTGCCTTAACCTATCGTTGTCATAATCGTTGCATACATTGTTACGCTGGAGGTTCCAGAAAAACAAAAGAATTAACCACAGAAAAGTGGTTTAGGGTAATTGATAAGCTCTTTGAGATAGGTGTACCACACATAACATTTACTGGAGGAGAGCCAACTATTAGAGAGGATCTTCCCAAATTAATCCGTTATGCTGAGGAGAAAGGACTCGTTACCGGACTTATTACAAATGGTAGGAAATTAAGCGATTCAGTTTACGTTGACACTCTTGTTAAAGCGGGTATAGATCACATTCAAATTACGTTGGAATCCCACAGAGAAGAGATTCATGATAGGATAACGGGTGTTGAAGGTAGCTGGAAGGAAACTGTCGCTGGGTTGAAAAATGCAATAGCGACACCCATCTACACTCTAACTAATACTACGCTAAATAAATTCAACATTAACGGCATTATCGAGACTATTGACTTTATTCACAAACTTGGTCTTAATCAATTTGCATGTAACGGTCTAATCTACTCCGGAAAAGCTCCAGATGTAGCTAAAGATTTTGGTTTATCTGAATCTAAACTTGAATCATTATTGATCAGGATTAGAGATTATGCGCGAATATTAAATATGGATTTCATCTGGTATACACCTACTCAATATTGTGTGATGAACCCTCTTCAGTTAGAACTTGGCATTAAATCATGTAGTGCCTGTAGGATCAGCATGTGTATTGAGCCAACGGGAAACGTTATTCCATGTCAAAGCTTCTTCAAGCAACTCGGTAATATACTTACCACAGACTGGAATAAGATCTGGAACCATCCCCTCTGTAAAGATATACGTAACCGGAAGTATGCCCCCGAAAAATGTGACGGATGTCCCGAAATGTCAATATGTGGTGGAGGATGCCCACTAAAACTGAAACAAGACGGTTATATTTGCGGTAATTTAATGTCTTGAAACATTTAGAATATCGAAAAAAAAATTCTTAAACGATGATTGTGAAGAACGGCATATTTACAATCAATCTTACTTTAAACTATCAAAAAAAATGATGATTAACTATTATGATAATTTTAAGGTTCTATTCTTTAGATATCCAAAGACATTTTCTTGAAATGCGATTACCATCAAAAGTCACACCTTCTCTCTCTAGAATTAGTCGTTTAGCATCTAAACCACCTCCATAATTTCCCAAATCAAGGGTTGACCTAACCACACGATGACAGGGAATGAATGGCGCAAAAGGATTCCTTGCCTCAACATTTCCAACAGCTCTAGCACCCCGAAGATTTCCAACAGCTTTAGCGATTCCCCCATAAGTAGCAACAAATCCTCTTGGAATTTGTGAAGTTAAAAACAGTACTCTCCGAGTGAAAAGGGATAAGTTATCTAAGGCTAACATAAAATCATATTTGCTAGATTTTCCTTCATAAATCTGACTCATTGTTTTGAGAATGTTGAATGCAAATTTATCGCGTTTAATTTCTATAAATTCAGAATCAATGGGTAAATAATCTATGATGCCTGAGACAACTTTACTTCTATCGTTAATAGAGAAATAAGATATAACTATTCGTTTTTCGTCATCGAGTGCGATACCATACCAAACATTATGTATTTTCTCACACACGATAAAATACAATATGGAATTTAATCTCCTTTTTTCATATGAAAAAATTAATTATCGAATAATCTAATAATACTCATACATATATTTGGCGTAATTTAATGAACTCCTTAATTTTTTCAAATAATGAAAATCAATTAACAATACTATTTGAATAAATTATGCTTTAAACCCTTTAAACATGAGATAATGAACTGTTTTTGTCATAAGATTTGGGATTGCAATAATGAATCTTTTTCTAACTGAAGTAGCTAATCTGCCTGCTCTAACTATATCTGTTGATGTGATTTCATCTCCTGCTGCTCTAACAGAGATCATATATGGCGCATGATCTATACCCGGACCTTTCTCATAGACCGCGAATTCACAACCGAATTTTATCCCCGGAAGGACAACATAGCCACGATTTCGAAGTTTTTTATAAACTAAATAATCCAGACTAAATCTTCGATACGTTTTCTCAGCATATTTTAGAAACCGTTTTACTCCGATTCTTGTCTTTTTAGGTCCTTTGTGGATCTTTATTATTCTTTTTTCAAGAAGATAAAAGCCTTCAATAAGATCGATGATAAGTTGTGTTTCGAATTCTGCAGATTTAGGTTTTGCTATACCAACAGGTTTACCATAGAATCC
>JAUWJG010000031.1 GCA_030607815.1 Candidatus Bathyarchaeota archaeon | reverse complement strand
TTGTTTGTTAGATGAGTTTTTCTTTTATTAGGTTTTTGCGGAGTTTATGTACGGCTTCGTAGACTTGTGCTTCTGTTTTTGCTCCTGTGACGACTAGTTTTCCGTTCATGTAGAGGAGGAGTACGACTTTTGGGTTGTCCATTCTGTAGATTAGGCCGGGGAATTGTTCGGGTTCGTACATTGTTCTTTCGAGTATGTATGCTGCTTTTTCTATGTCGATTTGTTCTCCTAGGCTTGCTGAGGCTACGATGTTTACGACTTGTATTGTGGGTTTTCCTTTGATGATGATGCCTCTGTCTTTTAGTTGTTGTACGACTCTCATGACGGCTTTTTTTGCCTGTTTTTCGGATTTGGAGCCTACGCAGACCATTTTTCCTGAGCCGAAGATGAGGTTTGCTGTTTTAGGTTTTTTGAGTTTGAAGACGATGCCGGGGAATTGTTCGGGTCTGTATTCAACTGCTGGGAAGGCTTTAACGATGGCGTTTAAGTTTAGGGTTTGGTTGAGGTTGACTGAGGCTACGACGTTTACGATGTTCACACTTATTTGTTTGGGCATGTTGTTGTCCTCGAATCTATTTAGGTTAAGTTTTGCTCCTTTATAAGGAGTGAGGAATCTTGTTTGAATACTCTAAAACAATGAAAAGTTAACCATCAAAAAATTAATTGACTAAAAATATCTATTGAACTTGAATCTTCTTTGCTCCAAAATTACTATTTACTTTATAGATTGTGATAGTTAAGATTTTCAGTTAGAGCAAAAATATTTTTATTTTTCTTTTTAATTTTAGAAATTCATCCTTTAGAGAAACTCTATAGCTCTCAAGTTCTATTCTAACTCTATAGAATTCGAGATCTGTAGGCGAGATTAATTATTAGTTAAATAATTTGTTTTCATTAAGAGTTTATTTCTTTACAAAATTATGTGGTAGGTTAAGGTTTATTTCTAAGGACTTTATAATTAATATTGCCGGATGACGAAAATATTTGATTTGAGTGATGAAAGTTCAGAGTTATACAGACGGCTACATTATAATGCGGTGTTTATTTATCGGTTACCATTTGTCATTTCTATAGTAGTAGACGAATAATATGTAGAATATTGATTATTTTAGGTTGAATTTTTATTCTTTTTTTAGAATACTATTAAAATCTGTGCTCAAATTAGTCCACGATTATCTTTTAATATTTATTTTCAGTTTAGCAGTAAGTCATATGAATAAAATCTATAATTAATTATTAATGAATGGTTTATTGTAGCTTGATGAGAAAGGTGTTTGAAAAATATTGTCAGAAAAGAAGATGAGAAGTTTTATCTCTATTGAAGTAAATAATGAAGATGTTAGATCATGTATCTTGATGTTTCAAAAAAACATTTTAGGTACAAATGCTGATCTTAAGCTTGTGAAAGCTGAAAATATACATATCACGTTAAGATTTCTCGGAAATATTACAACTACTATGGTTGAAAAGATTTCTGAAGAATTAAAGAAGATACAATTTTCACCTTTTTATGTCGAATTTAGCGATGTTGGTGTCTTTCCAAGTTTAAAACATATCAAGGTTGTCTGGATTGGAATAAAGAAAGGCGTTACAGAACTCATTGAAATATATAATCAGATCGAATCACGATTAAACAAAATAGGTTTTTCTCCAGAAACTCGAGGGTTCAGACCTCACATAACCGTGGCTAGAGTTCGATCTACAAGGAACAAGAAGCAACTTGTCAAAATGATAACAGATAAGCAAAATAGTATATTCGGTCCATCAATTGTTGATTCAATTAAATTAAAGAAAAGTATCTTATTGCCAAAAGGACCTCTATACTACACATTATTGGAAGTTAAAGGCATTAAAAAATAAAATTTTATAACTCGTATTATCTTTTCTTTATATATCGCTCGTGTACTTGTGCGTATAAGGCTTTGAGAATAATGAATACTGAACAAATTGATAGAAAAGTTAAACTTCCTATCTCCGAGGCTTTTTTTATAAGTGTTAGGCAGATCCGTATACGTTTTCAAAGATCAAAAATCATGATCGCTTCAATTGGTCTTGGAATAGCCTTCATGACACATCTTAACATTACAAATGTGATTTTCAATGCATATATGGCTGATGCTGGGACTACGGTTGAAGCTTACCAATTCTGGCTTCTCATTATTTCAGTTTTCGTTACTTGTGTAGGGCTGATTAATTCAACATTAATCGCTGTTTATGAACGCTATACAGAGATTGGGACTATGAAATGTTTAGGTGCACTCGATCATCATATTCTAGAATTGTTTATTATTGAAGCATTTTTACTTGGTTTATATGGCGGTATAATCGGATTTATTATAGGAACAATAACAGCTACATCCTCCTTAATAATGCAATTAGGCTTTGATGTCTTATCAAAAATCCCAATAATCGATATGTTTAAATATTTAGGTTTAACGACAATTTTATCTATTATATTATCTGTTGGCTCTACAATCTTTCCAGCTTTAAGAGCTGCTAAACTAAAACCTGTGGAGGCTTTAAGATATCATGTCTGATTCAATAATAGAATGTCAAAATCTCTCCAAACACTATCACATTGGTGGGGAAATAATTAAGGCGTTAGATAACGTCAACATAAAAATTAAGCGTGGCGATTATACTTCACTTGTTGGACCTTCCGGTTCTGGAAAAACGACTTTGTTTAATATGATTGGAGGACTTGACAGACCCACAGAAGGGATAGTATATCTTGACGAACTCGAAGTTTCGAAACTTGATGCTTATGAGTTAGCTTGGCTCCGTTGTCATAAATTGGGATACATCTTCCAAACTTTCAATCTCATACCCGTTATGACAGCTTTAGAAAACATTTCTCTCCCTATGATCTTTGCTGGTATCCCTCGTAAAGAACGTAGGAAGAAAGCCATAGCACTCTTAGAAAAAGTAGATTTAGGGGACCGTTTACACCACAGACCAACTGAATTATCTGCAGGTCAACAACAACGTGTCGCTCTTGCTCGTGCACTCGCCAATGACCCCTCTATCATATTAGCTGATGAACCAACAGGGAATCTTGACACTCAAACTGGACTTAAAATTATTCATCTCTTACGAACTCTTAACAAAGAACGTGGGGTAACAATAATCGCCGCAACTCACGATTTAAAGATAATTGATGTTAGTGACTGCGTTATTTGGATGCGCGATGGAAAGATAGAAAAAGTGGAAAGAAACTTTAAAGCAGCGGATAAGACTGAGGGTCCATAAGATATATTCTATTTAGAACGAGCACTCCAATCGACAGCAAGCATACGAATAAGTGTAACTATGGTAGTTACAGACTCTGAATCTGCTCCAAATCTTGATGTTGGTATAATCTTTAGTGAATAATTCTCTTCATCCCTTTTTTTCTCAGCTACCAATTTAAATGGGTACCTCCCAACAGCAGCGTCGCGTTGACCAAAAGCGTACCTGAAATGAATAGTCTTAATATGTGTCTCTAACGTTTTCTCCTCACTTACAATCGTTCGTTTTTCAATCCAATCAGCGAAACGTGGATATAATTTCTTAACAGAAGCTTTAACTTCTCTCATAATAAAGTTAAGTAGTGGGTCTACCTCGTTTTCACGAAGTCTAATGGGTATATTGAATTGTAATAATTCTCCTTTATCTTCAACTTTTTGTTCCATTGTCCATCTTCTCAGCGTTGAGGGGGTAATGCTCACAGAATTTTTTATTGCAATAACTGCTCCAACTAATACTGCTGCCAATGCAACTCCTACCGATGCAAGACTCCATACTGCTGAGATTTTTTGACGAACTTCCACAGTTATGGAGAGAGCTAACATAGCTTGGTATCCGCCAATTCCCAATAAGTATCCTACTCCACCACCGACAATTCCTATGATAGCGGCTTCAGCCATGAAAAGGGTTCCGATATGTGTGGGATTAAGTCCTACTGATGAAAGGATGGCTATTTCTTTTCTACGCTCAAAGATTGCGTTCATCATGGTAATAACAACGTTTAAAATGACAATGATCCATGGAATTATTATGGACACTCCACTAGTTTCTAAGTATTCTCCTAAGCTCGTTTTGTATATGTGTCCATCATAGGAAGACCAGACTAACAGATCACGTTCTAATGCAATCTGACGCGCAATAGAAAGAGTCAAATTCGGATCTACAAGTTGGACGTCTATTCTTGAGAGAAAAACTCCTCCAAAAAGTTTAGCCGTCTTCCAGTTCATAACAATCACTTCTGAAGGATCACAAAATTCAATTTCAATTGTTGGCTTCTCCGTATTTTGCATGACAAATTTTTTTGGAATCAATGGCTTTGCATCAATATCCTTCATCTGACTAAATTCATTGTCATCAAGGAGACCAACTAGAGTAACCTTTATCGTTGATACTTTATTGACTAGTAATAACTCGTCTCCTATCTTTGCCGTCAATAACTCTGCCGTTGAAACACTCATGAGTATCTCATTTTCATTTAGGGCATCTAAAGATCCGCCGTCAATGATAATCTCATCAATATGTGTAATTTCTGCTTCAATGTTGAGTTCGATTCCAAGAATACCAAAAATCGATACGTTCTTAGATGAATCATTTAAAGAAGACAAAGATCCAATACTTGATAAATTTGGCGTGTTTTCTAACTTAGGAGCTACTCTGAGAATTTCAGATTTGTCTTGTAACCAATTAATAGTCGAGAAATCGAGAGAAATAAATGTGATAGTTGATGGTAGATCAGATGTCAAAGATTTCGTGATAAGAAGTCCTTTTGAATCCAAAATTGAGCTACCCATTGAAGTGATTGTGAGTCCATAACCGGTCGAGAAAGATGTTAACGTAACAAAGCTCATAGTTAAGATTGCTACTGATATTACTGTAAGCATGAAACGAAGTTTTCGTCGTCTAAGATTTTGCTTTGCTATTGAGAATATTGAACTGGTTTTTCTGTCCATGAATCGCGAAAAAATTAAGGAAAGAGAAAAAGCGCCTATCAATGCCAAACCAATATCAATTAAAAACGTAGATGTTTGAATAATTCTAAGTCCGGGATATGTATAGAAAAATATTATCAAAAAAACTGCGGCGACGATACAAGTGGTTATTATTTTTAAAGACCATCGTTCAAAAAGGAAAGATGATAAAACCATTGCTGTTAACGTTAGAAATAGTGTTAAGATTGCAACAGATGAAGATGCATCCGAAAATATTTCTTCAATTCTCTGGTTAATTTGTACTGTAAATATGTATCCTTCGCGAAGATCAGCATAACTTTCATCGAAAGCACCTTCAGTTATTTTTCTATTCGCTTCATCAATAAGATCTTTAACCTTTGCAATATCTTTCCTATCAAGACTAGTGTAGAATCCTTTCTCTTCAACCTCAACAAGCGCTTCATCGATGAGTGTTACTTCATTTTCTACAAGATTTACATTGAATGGTAATAATGACTCATCGATCTTAACTTGTTTTTTTTCTCCTTTTTCCAAAATGAACGGTTCTACCTGATTCACAAGAAAGGCTCGCTTCACTATCTCATTATTAACGACTATTGTAGCGTTAACCATAATGTTTACAGGCGTGTATGCTGGTACGATTATGTATTTGGGGTCTAAACCCAGAAAATTATGAAATTGAGGTTCTGTACCATAATCATAAACATCTCCTTCATCTTTAAGTCGAGAACCTGTATCTGGGTCTAAAACTGTAAAACTATAAGCGTCTGAAGGTTTTATGGATTCAACAATTCGCAATACTCCGTCAAAAATGATGGAACCTCCCGGCTTTAATTCAAATGTTAGTTGATTTTCTCCTGAAAAATAAAAATCTTGGAATGAAGGAACATAATCAAAACCTGGAGAGCTTGAATCATTGTAATAAGTATAAATGCGACACTGGAATTCTCGCTCAATATTGATTGAATAATAACCATTAACATCTGTTCGAACATCTTCCACTAAAACCCATACCGCTGAGGAACCAGGTGTGGTATCCCAAACTTGGATTGTAGCGTTTCCAATAGGTTGGTCTGTTACTCCATCTATAACCCACCCCTCAATGACATTAGCGCTTTGCGCTCGGACATGATAGTTGAATAGTGGAAAAACTATCAGAAAGCAGATTACAGGTATTAACAAACCTTTTAAATGTTTAATTTCTTTCATTCACCAATCAGCTGGTTTTGTGAATAAACATAAATAAAAAGTTTTATAATTTTGCAAGTCAGAAATAATATTAAAATTATATAAAACGTTTTATCAACAAAAAGGTATTAAAAAACCTTGTTACGAACATATATTGAAATTATTCACATGTAACTATTAGGTCTTATTGAAAGAAAGGTCTCTTATTGAAGAATAGGAAATGATAACCGGGAGAAGTTAATACTTTGAGAAATAAAACTGTAATCGGTGTTGTCGGAATGCCTGGTTCAGGAAAAAGTGTTGTAGATGCTGTAGCGGGGAAACTCGGGTTCTCCATTGTGATAATGGGTGATATTATCCGGGATGAAGTAGTGAAAAAAGGATTAAAACCCACTTCAAAGAATTTTGGTAAGATGATGATTCAGATCCGAACGGAAGATGGTCAAGCTGCTGTAGCTAAGAAATGTATTCTAAAGATTAAAACATTTAAAAGCCAAAGAATAATTGTTGATGGAATTCGAAGTCTTGCAGAGGTTAAACTATTCCGGAAAACTTTCCCTAACTTTAAACTGATATCAATCCATTCTTCCCCCAAAACCCGGTTTCACAGAATATTTAACCGAAGGAGAAGTGACGATCCGTCAAACTGGAAGATTTTTACAGATAGAGACTTCAGAGAACTCAATTTAGGGATAGGTTCTGTGATTGCTATGGCTGATCATGTTATCTTAAATGAGGGAAGCCTTTGTCGATTCACTAGCAGAGTTCAGAGTTTTATGAAGGAAAATATAAATGAGTAAAATAATCGATGCTATCCCATTATTATCTAAAGATATCAATGGTATCACCGGAACTATTACCGTTGAGATTAAACCAACTGAGAATTCAGAGAAGATAGAAAAAGCGATTAGTAACTTCTTTAACTATACATCCTTAAATACTGTTTCCAAACTTGAAAAGAATTATCTTATTGCGAAGATTGAAGGAAGAGAGGGATTAACAAAATTTAATGAGAGACTTAAGCAGGAGAAAATTCTGAACATAGCTAAGAAAGTTTTAATTAAAGGTTTACGAGGGAAATCTATTATTTTTTATCTGAATAAGCAAGTGGCCTATGTCAATCATATCTCTTTCTGTGAACAAAAAAATGAATCTCCTTTAGGTCCAATTAGAGTTGAAATAAGATGTGATGACACAAATCAACTAATAAATTGGCTTACTAAGTGAACTGAGTAAATTGTGGATATACGCTCTGCAAAATTGTGTGTAACGTACCATTTTATTAATTTCAATTTCAAACTCGAAAATTATATTTCCAATCTATTTTTTTAGGATGTTTTTTTCACTCCCAATCTTTCAAAAATCCATTTTTTTGTACTATACTTTTCAAATTTAAGTTTTTCAGCTAATTTTTGTTCGTTTATTGTTAAAGGTTTCTCTTTAGGAAACTTGACATTGAATGCTTTTTGAAATCCTTCAAGAAGGGCATGGTGAATTATTTCAACTTGTATGTTTAACGTAAGCTCTTGTTTGATAGATGTAATTCTTTCTCTTGCGATGCATATTACATCAGTGATAGTCTTAGCCCATGGAACTCGTAGAAAAGTGAACATTTTGACAAGATCTATATCTAGAAGAAAAGTGCCATGTTGAAGAATGACTCCATTTTTATGACGTTGGGAACTTCCAGAAATTTTTTTACCATTTATTATTAGGTTAGGACAATTTCTTTGATTACCTGGCTGAAAATTTGCTTTTAAACCTAGAATTTTTGTGGCTTCTATTAGTCCATTACATATAGCGTTGTAGGAGGCAATTACATCTTTTGATTTCAAGTCTTTTTCTTTAATAATCAAACTGTATGTAATTTCACCTTTAAAATCGTGGTAGACTGCCCCTCCGCCAGTTATTCTCCGGACTATGTCTATGCCCTGTTTTTTGCAGTTTTCAATTTGGATTTCCTTAAAGACATTCTGGAACCGTCCTATTGAAACTGCAGAAGGCTTCCATCGATAGAAGCGTAATGTATTGGGTACTAACTCTTTAATTCTTGCGGTTAATATTGCCTCATCGATAGCCATATTCATATAAGCATCGTTAATATCTAAACCAATTATACGCCATTC
>JAUWJG010000083.1 GCA_030607815.1 Candidatus Bathyarchaeota archaeon | reverse complement strand
TTCCTCCAGTATATTGCAACACAGCAATGTCTTCCTTTGATTTGATCTCGATTTTAGGTGGATTTGGTGGGGACTCCTTAAGGAGTTCTTCAAAATAGTAGATGTTTGGTGCTTTGGGAGGTAGTGGTGGAATTTTACCAAGTAACCCCGCGAGAAGTTTCTTTATTCTAGGTAAATACTCTTTTATGCTTGTTACTATGATTCGTTTAAGTTTGGTTTTTTTACGAACTTTCATGACAAGCGAGTAAAGTTTGGTGAGGCGTCCTGGACCCCAGCCTACGATGATGGTTTCCGCCTCTGCATTATTAAGTTGACATTCCAGTTCTCGCTCACAATATAACGGACTTATAGTTGTAACTATCCCACCGACTCGAAGAGTTCCATAGAAGGCGATAATGAATTGAGGCATGTTTGGCATAAAGAGGGCTACTTTATCCCCCTTTTGTACGCCTAAAGCAGTAAGAGCTGTAGCGAAACGGTCAGTAAGTTCATCTAATGTCTTGTATGTTATTTTATTATCCATAAAAATGATAGCAGGATTATCAGGATACTTCTTTGCGGATCTTCTTAGTATTTCAGAAAGGGGTATCTCTGGATATTCGATAGATTTAGGAACATCTTCAGGCCAAAACGCTGGATTTGATTTTACATTCAATTCTTAATTGTTCCCATAATAACAAAAGAGTTTAAAGAATATAAGAAATTCTAACTATCAGCTTTATAAGAATTAACCATAAAAAAATCAACTCACTTATTCTCCTCTTTTATAAAAAAAGGTCTTTTCAAAGGCTAGTTTTATCTCAAAATGTATCTTTTTTAAAGGCTGTACTTATGCCAATTAATCGTTAGACTCCAGTATCTACATATGTTAATTTTTTTAAATAAATAGCATAGTTGTGGTGAAGATAAAGTTTGGATTACATAAGTTTCTCGCATTATTGTACATTTACCCTATTATTGTCTTGCTTAAGATAAACAAAATATTCATTTATTGGAAGAATCAAAAAAAATATCAGAAACTTGAATGATACTGAATTGTATCTGTGTAACATAAAAAAGATTGATATAGCGGGCCTGGTGGGATTCGAACCCACGATCTCCGGCTCTCCCCTATTATTATAATCGGAGGCCAGCGCCTTATCCAAACTAAGCCACAGGCCCTCATGATGACGTTATATCAAATTTTAATGACTAAATACTTGAACTTAGTAAGTTACTTTAGGTACTCTCTCGGTATTGTATGATTTTAGATTATTATCATATGTTAGAATAATTGGTTCATGCGTTTAAAGTTCTTAACTCATTGCTTTGACTATATCGAGAAGAGCTTTCCGTGGGTCCCTAGCTTTAACTATACCACTCGCTATAAGAATGCCTTCTGTTCCAAGGTTTAACGCTGCAGAAACATCAGCCCCTTTTGTTATTCCTGCTCCGCATAGGATCGTAATTGTAGAATTCACTTTCCTGACAAGGGATACTGTGTCTGTTACAACTTCAGGTTTAGCCTTAGATACTGGAATACCTGTTCCGATAAGTTCAGGTGGTTCTATTGCAACGATATCGGGTCTAAATGAAGCAACTTTTGCTGCCACTTCAGGTGTATTTGCACATACAACTGATATTAATTCCAATTCTTTAGTTCTCTTCACGATTGATTGAACTTCTTCTAAGGGTAGTTTTCTTTCAGAATGGTTTATCAAAGTTCCGACAGCTCCAGACTCTTTGATTGCCTCTGGTAAGATGTGTCCCGTGTGGCTTCCGGGAGAAATGGGGTCAATGTGCTGTGCGAAAACGGGAATGGAAACATTTCGAACTATATCGGTTATATCGGTGTATTGCGGTGCTACTCCTATGTAGATTCCTGATTCGACACTTACCGCCTCAGCAATTTTTGAGAGTGTTATTGCCCTTTTTCCGGTTCCTTGTAGATAATTTTTCAAGTTCACTATTACTAATGGTTTCCGTATTTTCATCTTAATATTCCTCTTTCCTTTGTTCCAAAAAATATTCGTATCTCGTATTAAAACGTTAAAGTGTTTTTAACTTCATATTAACTCTTTTGTAATCATGCCAAAAGATAATGATAAGAACTCTTATACATTTTTTCTTTTGGATCGAGTTTATTTCAATTCAATATATGTTGCTTGAAAACTATGTTAAGAAATGTTTTATAATAGACGATGTCCAATGCTGTAGCTGTATTTACCTATTTGTTTCTGGAATGTAATAGTATTCACCAATACTTTTCTGGTAACTATCTAGACGGGAATCTTCCTTATTTACTCTAGGTCGTCCAGTATTTTTGTCCCTACGGAATGTTATGCCCATAATTTTTAAGAATGAATTCATTCCCTCTCTTAGGTTCTTAGGTGAATGAGCGTATCCATGTAAACCTGGTTCTCCATCAAAAACCATGATTCTGTCAGCTATAAAATCTTGAGCTGCTATATCATGTTCTGCCACAAATGCTGTTACCTTATTGTTCTCCACAGTTCGACGAATAGTTCGCGCAACAGCTAAACGTTCCTCCACATCAAGGTAAGCACTTGGTTCATCAAGTAGATATACATCTGCCTTTTTAGATAGACATGTGGCTATTGCAACTCTTTGTAATTCTCCCCCACTAAGTTTATTTACGTTTCTATCAAGCAATTTTTCTAGACTGAGCGGTCGAATTATCTCCGATTTATATTGACTTGCGTCAAAATGGTTCTTTACAATAGTTCTTAATATAGACTCCACGGTATCTTTTTTGTCTACAGTGATATATTGCGGTTTATAGCTAATACTCATTTTCAATGAATTTTTGTTTCCCTTATCTGGTTTCTCTAAACCTGCAAGTAGTTTAATGAATGTTGTTTTTCCGATCCCGTTTGGACCAACAATTCCGATTACTTCTCCTTTATGTATTTTGCACTCTTCAGCTTCAAAAGTGAACTCTTGATATGTTTTTTTCATTCGTTGCAAACTTAGGACGATTTCATCTACATTCCATGAGATCGTTGGCGGTTTTATGTGGAAACGGATTGTGTTTTTTCTGAAACGGACGTTTTCATCAGGTATGTAACCATTAAGGTAAATGTTTATGCCAGCTCTTACACCTTGGGGGTGACAAACTACTCCATAGATTGCTGGTTCTCCGTAGAGGACACTGACTTGGTCAGAGAGATAATCTAAGATTGTAAGATCATGTTCAGCTATTATAATTGCTTTCTTACTTTCTTTAAGGCTTCTAATGACTTTAGCTACTGCAATTCTCTGTTGGACGTCCAAATAGCTGGAAGGTTCAT
>JAUWJG010000006.1 GCA_030607815.1 Candidatus Bathyarchaeota archaeon | reverse complement strand
GAAAATTCTTTCAATTGTCGATACAGCATATACTGGGGAGGGTGGAATAGAGGAAGTTGTGGAGAAGTCTACAGATATCTTGAGAGAAGTTCGTTATGCTGAGGAGAAGCGACTTGTTCAGCGTTTTCTTTACGAACTTGGTCATGATACCGGGCTTGTTACATATGGTGAAAAGGAAGTTCTAAAAGCCTTAAACAAAAATAATGTTAGAACCGTTCTTATATCTAATAATTTTGATTGGAAACGTGTTACATTAGAATGTTCCATTTGCAATAACTTTTGGTATAGTACACTTAAAAATAAGGGACTGCAAAGAGACGAAAAGATAATTAATGAAACATCATGTCCTCAATGTTCTTCTCTTAACCCGAACGTAAAGAAAATTCAGGATATCTTCGATGAAATTGTAGAAATTGCTGAGCATATGAATGCAGAAGTTGAAGTTATCTCCAATGAGACGGAAGAAGGAGTTGAACTTGAAAGTTTTGGCGGGATAGCTGCAATATTGCGATATAAAATGTTATAGAGTAAACTATGCCTTTATTTTGCATTATTCAAATTTTACTTTAAAATTCTCATCTTCATTATACGAAATTTTTTCAATGTGGAGAATTCGTTTGATTTCTCCTTCCCCTTCCTTTAAAATTTGGATGATTGATTTCTGAGTATATATGTCAATCTTTTTTACAGATCCACTCAGAGGTATACCCGCCTTAGATTTTTCGCTTCTTATCTTTGCTATAACATTTATAATAATGTCTCCTTTTTTTTCACATTCCCTATCTAGTTGTAAGTTTGCACTATTAGGCCATTTATCTGCATGAATAGAGAGAACTTCATTGTTGAATAAAATATGATTCACTTCTTCGGTGATATGTGGACATATAGGTGCAAGAAGGTGAGTAGTTTCCCATAATATTGTGTGAAGAGTATAGACCGCAGCTGTGTAATTCTCATCACTCATTTTAGTATAAATTCTATGTTTAACTGCTTCAAGATATTGATCACAGAATAGATGCCAGAAGAATTCTTGGATCTTATCGAGGGCAATATGAAATTGATGCGTATCCATTGCTTTTGTCACAATTTCTATTACATCAATTAGTTTAGCAATTATCCACCGATCTATTGTTGTCAGATACTTTGAGTCTTCAGGGCGTTTTTCATAGTCCCTGAGAAAGCGAAATGCAAACCTAGAAGCTGACCAATACTTTTGGAGAAATGCTTTGTTATGCTTTACTGTTTCCCATTTAAAAGGGAAATCTGATCCAATGGTTAATGAGAGTAAAGCCTGTCTTAGTGAATCAGCTCCCATATCCTTTAGATGATCCTCTGGATTTATTACATTTCCTTTAGATTTTGACATATTAGTGCCATCTGGACCTAAGACCATTCCGTGGATAAGAGCCTCATTAAATGGGAGCTTTTTCGTCAGCATTAGACAACGTAGAGTAGTGTAGTATAACCAAGTTCGTATTATATCGATACCTTGTATTCTAATATTTGTTGGATATGCTTTGTTGAAGTAGTCTTCATTGTTGAAATAACCTGAGATTATTAGAGGAGTTATGCTCGAGTCTACCCAACAATCACATACATCTAATGATGGATAAATCTTATTTGAGGCACATTTTGGACACTTATTCGTCGGTGGTTTTTCTTTCTCAGGTTCTATGGGAAGTTCATCTTCTAAGGCTGGAATTATCTCATTACATTCATCACAATACCAAAATGGAATCGGAGTTCCATAAGTCCTCTGTCGAGATATTATCCAATCCCACTCAATACTATTCACCCAATCAAGAAGCCTTTGAAACATGTGTTCTGGAAACCACTTCATTTCCTCGCCGGTCTTTATTATTTCTTTTTTGAAAGATTTACTCTTTATGAAAAACTGGGTTTTAACTAGAAACTCTACAGGAGCCATACAATCGGATCTTTCGATATGAGCGAAAACCTTGTGATCAATTTCTTCCTTTTTGGATAGTAATCCAGCATTTTTTAAATCTGATATAATTTTTTCTCTTGCTTTTGAGATTTTAAGTTTAGAATATTTACCCGAATTTATAATATTACCGTGTTCATCAACAACTTTCAGAATATCTAAACTATATTTTTGTTGCCATCGGATATCTTGCTCATCACCAAAAGTACAAATCATGACAACTCCTGTTCCAAAATCCATATTAACCTGTGAGTCGGAAAGTATTGGTATATTTCTTCCAAATAGAGGTATTTTAACCTCTTCACCTACTAAATCTCTATATCTCTCATCTTCTGGGTGAACGACTAATGCTTGACATGCAGAAAGTAGTTCTGGCCGCGTTGTTGCAACTTTAACATGTGTCTTTTTATAGGGAAACTTGATGAAAAACAAGTACCCCTTTTTTTCGATATAACCCAATTCGGCTCGAGATAAAGCTGTCTCACAATTTGGACACCAATGAATTGGAAACGCATCTCGATATATTAAACCGTTCTTAAAGAGTCTAAGTAGACTCAGTTGCACATTTCGCCAATAGTCTTTGTCCATTGTTCGATATTCAAATTGTTCCCAGTCTGGTCTGTAACCCAATTTGAACATGGTCTTCTTCATTTTTGCTATCATTTGCAATGTCCATTCAATGCACTTCTGCTTGAATATTTTCTTATTCTTTCGTGAAATCTTCCATTTATTTTGTACCTTGAGTTCTGTTGGTAATCCTTGGCAATCCCATCCTTGTGGTAAAAGGACATTGTAACCTCTCATTCTCTTATATCGAGCGATTGTATCTGCAATACTAATCCAGTAGGCTTGACCGAGATGTAATTCACCTGAAGTGAAAGGAGGTGGGGTGTCAATAATATATACCGGGTGTTCAGTATCCTGTTTATTAAACTTGAAAGCCGCTTTGTAAACCTCAGGTTTTTGCCAATAACGCTGCCATTTTTCTTCTATTTCCTTAGAATTGTATCGCTTTCGAAATTCTTTTCCATTTTTTAAATTCTTGGACAGAATAGTCACCCTTTTTACTTGATTGTGAAACTTGATTTGTTTTCCCAAATTTAAAATTAAGGTTTTTTTGAAATAACAAACCTAGTTATTTAGATTAAACTACTTTTCTCATATTAAAAATGATATTTTTTAAAGTTATATAGCTTGAAAATAAAATTCATCTTTTTTGCAATAACTTCGCTTCTTAAAAATCTTTTTAAGATCAGTTTTATTTCCGAATGAACAAACATTGATTATCTCGTTAATTCTAGATCTATATTTTTTACCGCATTTTATTCCAATTATTTATTAGTATATGGTTATATATCGAGTATTTATGTTGATTTTTGGAGTGTTGTGAGGTTTGTGTGGAATTTTTGGTTGTTTGTTGGGTGAGGGTGCTGTTGCTCCTTTGATTCATGGGGGTCTTTTGCGTCTTGAGTATAGGGGGTATGATTCTGTTGGGGTGGCTACTGTTTTTGATGGTGAGCTTTTTGTGAAGAAGGATTGTGGGCGGATTGATGTGGTTCATGGGGAGCTTGATTTGGATGATTTGCCGGGGAGTGTGGGGATTGGTCATACGCGTTGGGCGACGCATGGTGCTCCGACTAGGGAGAATTCGCATCCGCATCTTGATTGTTCCGGGCGGGTGGCGGTTGTGCATAATGGGATTATTGATAATTATTTGGAGTTGAAACGGGAGTTGGTTGATGGGGGGCATGTTTTTTCGTCGTTGACTGATACTGAGGTTGTTCCTCATTTGGTTGAGGAGTATCTTGGTAAGGGTTTAGGTTTTGTTGAGAGTTGTAGGGCTGCTGTGGGGCGGCTTGAGGGGTCTTATGCGCTTGCGATGTTGTTTAGTGGTGAGCCGGGTTTGGTGGTTTGTGCGAGGAATGAGAGTCCTTTGGTGGTTGGGGTGTGTGAGGGTTCTGTTTATGTTTCGTCTGATATTCCTGCGTTGTTGCCGTTGACGCGTAGGGTGGTGTATGTTGAGAATGGGGAGATGGTTTTGTTGTCTGTTGGGGGGGTTGAGATTCGGCGGTTGAGTGATTGGGGGGTTGTTGTTAGGGATTTTGTGGATGTTTCGTGGACGTTTGAGATGGCGGAGAAGCAGGGTTATCCGCATTTTATGTTGAAGGAGATTTATGAGCAGCCGTTGTGTTTGCAGAATGCTGTGCGGTTGCAGGATGATTATCTTGATTTGTTGACGCGGTTTTTGGATCGGTCGAAGCAGATTTATTTGTTGGCGTGTGGGACGTCGTATAATGCTTGTTTTGCTGCGTCGTATATGTTTTCGCGTTTGTGTAATCTTTCAACGGTTCATGTGATTGCGTCGGAGTTTATTGAGCGGTATGGGGATGCTGTGAATATTGATAGTACGATTTTGGCGGTGAGTCAGTCGGGTGAGACGGCTGATGTTCTTCACGCTATTGAGTATGCGCGTTTTAAAGCTGCGACGATTTTGGGGTTGACGAATACGATTGGTTCGACGTTGACGAGGGTTTCTCGGGCGTATTTGTGTCAGCAGTCGGGGCCTGAGATTGGTGTTGCTGCGTCTAAGACGTTTTCTTCGCAGATTATGGTGTTGGCGCAGTTGGCGTTGAGGCTTGCGAAGTTGAGGGGGAAGGTGTCTCAGGCGAGGATTGATGAGTTGACGTTGGAGATTGAGGGAATTCCTGATATTGTTAGTGAGGTTTTGGAGACGCAGGTGGGGAAGGTGCGTTTGTTGGTTGAGAAGTATCGTGATCGGGGTTGTTTTTTCTTTCTTGGGCGTGGGATTAGTTCGGCGACGGCGTTGGAGGGGCGGTTGAAGTTGTTGGAGATTTCGTATATTCCGTCGATTTCATATTCTGCGGGTGAGAGTAAGCATGGTGCGATTAGTTTGATTGAGCCTGGGTTTCCTGTGATTTTTGTTTGTCCTGGGGGTGGGTCGCGGCGGGTGTTGGTGGGGAATATTATGGAGTTGAAGGCGCGTGGTGCGTGTGTTATTGCTGTTGTTGATGAGGGTGATGAGGAGATTAAGGGGTTGGTGGATGATTTTGTTTGTATTCCGGGGGGTGTTTCTTCGTTGTTGTCTCCGATTCCGTATGTTGTGCCGTTGCAGTTGTTTGCGTATTATATGGCTGTTGCGCGTGGTTGTGATCCGGATAAGCCTCGGAATTTGGCGAAGTCTGTGACGGTGTTGTAGTGTGTTTTGGTGGTTTTGGGTGGGTGTTTTTTTTGGTTAACTTTGATTTCCACATACACACGTTTCTTCTGAATTAAATCCATATTATGTTCAGTCTTGTGAGTTCAAGATCTATTTCTAACACTTTTTTTATCTTGATAGGTTCTGTATGTTTATTTTCTATTCAATCATTTTTTTAAAAAAAAGAAGTATCCATTAAACGGAATTATTTTTTCATAATTCTATCTACTTCTTGAATAGCATCAATAGCTTTGTATAATGTAGATAGCTTTATTTTTTAATTTTCATATGACGAAAATTCTTCAAGTATGTCCCTTTTTTGGTGGACCGGCGGGGATTTGAACCCCGGGCTTCCGCAATTTTAGAAGTTTGCCAATGCGGCGATCATTCTGTGAGATAACTTTTATCCCAATATTCCAGGCTGGTCTACCGGCCCTCAATTATACCCTTTTTGCAACCTTTAGGTTTGAGTTATAATCCTACTTTTAAACTCTATTGAAGAAATACCCTTGAAACTAAGAATTATAAATTCTCTCTTTAACCAATTTCAGCTATTATTGACATTCAGTTATCTTACAACTTTATCTTGGAGGCGGGGATATTAATATCACGTTATCGCCTCTTACAATTATTCGGCCAAGATTTACTGTCTCATCTGGATTGGATATGTCTTCAGCATTTTCTAAAACTAGGTTCATGTGTAGATCAAACCCTTCAAGTTTTCCTCTTAATTTCCTATTTCCCCTCAATTTAATAAGAACTGTTTCTCCTAAGCTTTCTTCTAAAATTTTTGTTGCCGCTTCTGCCATAATCAGTCAACTCAATATTCTTACGATATTGTTTTAATATCTTTAATTTAAAGATTTAGCTGTATAAATAATTATACTTATTGATTTTATTATAAATAGAATGAATATATTAAGATCAAAATATTCATGAAATTATAATCTTATCTATAACTAGGTAACGAAGTGTAAATTTTGACTTATAAACGACGATATTTTCTTAGAAAGAAAGAAGCTAAACGATTTTTAAGAGAAATTGCTGAAAAAGAAAATATTGATATCATAAACTTTCTAAATTTGAAATTTGAAGTTGTGGAACTAACGTTTAACCATTTTATCTTCTTGATTAATGGGCATCCATCTTTTATCAAATCTGATATAGTTTTTCCAACCTTGATCAATGATTATGTCCTAAATCAGTTCTCTACTTTAACTGTTGATATGGGTGCTGTACCTTACATTTGTAACGGTGCTGATGTGATGGCTCCAGGAATTGTCAAAGTTGATGGATCATTTAAAATTGATGATTTGGTAGTCATTTTAGATGAAAATTTTTCCAAAAAAATCGCATTATGTAAGGTTTTATATAACTCCATTAAAATTTCTGAAAAGAAACATGGAAAAGTTGCAATCAATCTTCATTATGTTAATGATAAATATTGGGAAGCCTTTAAAAAAATCTCTAAAAGAACTTAATTTTATACCAATGATCTTTGATATTATTCTCTCAACAATACTCATTCAGGCAAATATCTCGATCTCTTAAGAGAAAAGAAAGGGAAGACTTTACTCATCCTTTTTCGGAGAATATTGCTTTAAAGCTTAGTTATATCAGATTATTTTAGTTAGTTAATATCATCGGCACACACTAGGGCACTACATGTTTCCATTTGAAGTCTACTCTCTTTTGAGCGGTATCGTAATGGTGAAGGTTGAACCTTTTCCAACAGTGCTTTCCACGGAGATAGATCCATCGTGGGCTTCAACCATCCGTTTACAAATGGCAAGACCCAACCCCATTCCTTTAGCCTTAGTCGTAAAGAGAGGTGTCCATATTTTTTCTTTAATCTCATCGGGTATACCTTCTCCAGTATCGGTGAAAGTAAATTCTACTTTGTCTTTGAGTTCCTGACTTGTAATAGTGAGTTTTCCCCCTTCAGGCATGGCATCCATCGCGTTAGTTATGATGTTGGTGAAGATCCTCTTCATCTTCTGTGTATCAATGGTAATCATCGGTTCGCGCTGAGTCCTATCTTCGACTTGTATTTTCTTGGGAATCTGAATTGAAGATAAAATCGCTCTCATGATGGATTGTGGAGTAGTTTTCGTCTTTTCTAAGAATATCTTTCTTGAGTAATCCAGAAGATCGTTGATAATTTTATCGGAGTACTCTACATTTCTCTCAGCAAGTTCAAGCATCTTCATCATGCTCTCGTCCATTTTTGGATCAAGTTTCGTTTTCAGGTAGTATATAGCACCAGCTATTCCTGTCAATGGATTACGCAGGTCATGTCCCACCATGGAGGCTATTTCTCCGATTGCTGCCATCCGCTCAGCCCCCTTTAATTCTTTAGTCTTCTCCTCCACAAGTTCCTCTAAGTGGTCAGAGTACTCTTTGAGCTTCTCCTGGTTCTCCTTAAGTGTCTGTTCTGATTCTTTTCGATCGGTGATGTCTCTTAAGACAGCTTGTATACCGGTAAGCTTTCCATTATCTCGCATTATACTGACATGCGCTTCAGCCCATCGGGAGGTTCCATCCCTCTGCGTATAAGAGAATTCAATGAACGGGACATCCTTTCCTCTTAATACATCACTGAACAGTTTCAGGTATCTTGGTATGTCTCTTGCTCGTATTGTCCCTATCTTCGTGAAGTGTTTCCCAACGATTTCCTCATCAGAATAACCCGTCAGCTTCTCGAAGGCGCGGTTGACTGATGTTATTGTACCCCATCTGTTTAAAGTTGTTATGCCATCAGGGGACAGTTCAACCAAAGTTCGATACTTCTTTTCAGATTCCCTTATCTCTTCTCCACTCTTCTTACGGTCAGTGAGATCTATGGCGATTCCTCGAAAACCCCTTACATTTCCGTCTCGAATGATGGGAACAGCAAAAATGTCAACAGGAAAAGTGCTACCATTTTTCCTCAATGCTGTGTACTCTGTATTTAACACCTCGTCTCCATTCATCATTCGGAGTCCATTCTTTTCAGCTCTATCTCGATCCTCTGGAATGAACAGATTGAGGACATCCAAACCACTCTTAAGATCCTCTCGAGTATAACCGTAGGATTTAAGTCCAATGTGGTTGATAAATGTAATATTGTTCTCTAAATCTATCTCAAAAACAGTCTGTGGAAGTAACTCAGCTAACTCTCTAAATCTCACCTCACTTTCTCGAAGCTCCTTAACCTTCTCCTCCACCAGCTCCTCCAAGCGTTCAGAGTGTTCTTTAAGCTTCTCATCCAACCGTTTATGTTCAGTGATATCGTGAGCGATTCCTAACACCAAGGTTCGGCCCTCAATCGTTACTGGAAACGTCCTAATTTCCACGGTTACCTGAACACCATCTTTCCGATTCAAGACGAACTCATCAGGTCCAGTCGGTTTACCCAAAGCATTAATAGCCAATAGCTTAGCTGCTTTCGATATGTACCTCCGTGGTATCAGTTTTATTTTTAAGAAATTCTTTCCGATTAATTCACTCTTCTCATAACCTGTCAATTCCTCCGCGGCTCTATTTCCATCGACAAAAACGCCTTTCAAATCATTTAGATAGTACGCATCCGGCGCATATTCGAACAGTATTTTTAACCGTTCCTCCGAGCTTATCAGTTCATTCTCTATCTTCTTGCGCTCGGTGATGTCTCTAAGAAGTACTTGAACACCCACTATCTTACCATTTGCCTTCAGATGACCAACATGAGCCTCAGCCCAAATGGGAACATCGTCTTTAGTAGCTAATTGGACCTCAAACGGTTCAGGTAAGTTATCATTCAAAATAGAGACGAATATCTTCAAATATTTAGGTATGTCTCTCGCTTGATTGGCTCCTATCTTCGAGAAGTGTTTACCAACGAGATCATCCTCGGAATAACCAGACAGACGAAATGAAGCGGGGTTAGCAGATGTGATTACCCCTTTACGATCCAAAGTTACTATAGCGTCAGGTGCCAGTTCAAAGAGACGCCTATATCTCTCCTTTGATTCAATAATCGACAGTTATCCACCCACCCCTATATACTATCCTATATGGATTATTCAGAATTCATCTTCTTCAATACTTTTTTTTCATCCATAAAGGAATAGGTTTCGTGACTTCTTCACTGAAGACACATATCATAGTCTTCCTCAATCACATCCACACATTTTAAAGGACATAATAAATGAAATATCACCATTTCTCATTCATACACAACAAGAAAGATATCGATTATGAATTACAAATCTAGATCAAAACTCTATTCCCACTTTTTCTGTGTGGTATTAATAGAATTCGTATAGCCTCTAAGTACTATTATTCCTATATTGGAATACCTCTCCATTTTCTTAAATGTTAAAACGCATTTTTTGATAAACATCTCTTATTTTGTTTTGGTGGAAGTGTGCCAGACTCTTTCGAAATTTTTTTGCAATATTTCGATGAGGTTATGGTTATTCGTCCATAGATAGGGGGTTCTCCCTGTAGTTGGTTCTTGTGAGGTCGCGATTAACGATTCTTTGTTATCCATGATAGTGCAATGGATTAACGGCTGATCTGTAGATTTCACGATAAAAGATTTTTTTGGCGACACGTATTGCTCGAGAACTCTGAAAATCGAATCATCGAACTCTGTTGCGTCTAACACGATGCGATACCTTATGCCTCATCTGATAGTTTCCTCAACGAGCTCATGATAAGTAGTGAAACTTTCGTTGAATGCGTTTTTGGACGTGATGATGTTCATCGTTCTCTTTGCATTTTTCAGCATCACCATTCCCTTGGATATCACCGCTCTTCTATCTGTAATCAGGCTGAACTGTGATTTTTCTTCGATTCCCGATTTCAACTCATAATTCTTGAAATTCTTCAAAAAAGCATCTTTTTTAGCTATTAATGCAGATAGTTTCTTATTTGCGATCTCTTTTTCACGTTTAATCAGGATGGAGAGTGCTTCTTCCACAGGGGTAGCTCTTATTTTGGCAGGTTTTCCAAGAAGTTTCTCGATTAACCCCAATTCATTAAGCTTCGGCAACATCCTGTAGATGTCTTCTCAACGCACTTTTGAAACTTTTGACACTTGACTAATTGAAGCAATACCTAATTGGACTGTGGCTATGTACGCCTTGGCTTGATTATGTGTTAACCCAAAATCTGATAAGACGTTAGCATATTCTTCTAAAGAAATCATTTCTATTCCACCCGCTTCCTATAAATAAACTGTTACTGTAGTATTACAGTTACATAGACTTAAATTATGAATCAAGAGTATCTATTAGACATTCACTATACTGAAAATGTAAGCAAGTGTGGGTGTTGAAGTTAAACTCCTATCTTTCGTTGATAAAATCCAGGGCTAATATGCTGGTTTATTATTCGTTATGTGTTGTACTTGCATTGGTCGCCTCGTCGAAGATTAATGGAAGCGACATGATCACTTTCGGAAGAGACCTCTTGCTTTCTCTCTTCTCTACTTTTGCCATTGTTCTCAGCGTCTACATTTATAACGACATCACTGACATAGAGATCGACCGGATCAACAAGTTAGATCGACCCTTAGCTAAAGGCGTTCTCTCAAGGAAGGAGGCAATTCGTTTTGTCAGACTTCTCGGGATCTCTGGAATTGCAATCGCTTTCGCCATCGATTTAAAATTCTTTCTCTTTGCATTAGCATACGTTATCCTGTTCTTTATGTATTCTTTTCCTCTGGTTCGTTTGAAGCGTCTGTTTCTCATCAATAAATTAACGGTAGCGACAGGTGTTGCCCTGATGTACTTTATGGGTGGGACCGTTGCAGGGGCGATACCGATCCCTGTCTTTCTAATAGCAGCGTACGGTTTCGTGGGAGGTTTAAGCACGAGTATGTGGATCGATCTTCGTGATATGGAGGGCGATAAGATGGGGAACGTTAAGAATCCTGTACTCGTCTGGAGTCCAATCGTTACGATTAGAATCGCTATGGCGTTAATCGGTTTGATGGGAATCACAATAATGATCATCTTCTTTCAGTTAGGGTTAAACATAGCCTTCATAATACTTGCTTCATGCGGATTCGCGGGATGGATTTATGCACTGTATCCTCTTTTGCGACAGTGGAATGACCCATCTTTTGTCGATAAGACGATGTACAAAAAAATTGCGCCCCTAGGTCTTATCATCCAAACTGTTCTAATAGCTGGAGTTCTCCTTTAACCATTACAAGTTAGAACCTTTTAAGGTTCATCTTTAGAGAGAAATTTTACATATTTTCTGACTTTACAAGGTTTAATATAAGGTCATCACCAATATTTTGTAATATGATCGGAAATAAAGGTGCAATGATAGAAGACTGAAATATAATGGGTAAGTGAAATATATTATTTTAATCTAATTGTTTCTAAAACTTTTGGTGCAATTGAATCTATTCGTAAATATTCTTGGAATGCTTTTGATAGACCTATACATTTAGACTTTTCACCGTGACCGACAATTATTCGCTCAGGTTTCGGATAAATTTTTCTTGCATATCCTATGATTTGGTTCCTATCAGAGTGTCCTGAGAATCCTTCCACTTTATTAACTTGTAATTTATTTTTCACGATTTCGATCTTCCCTTTGTCGTTTATTAAACGAATGTTGACTGAACCTTTCTGCAATTTTCTACCGAGTGTTCCTTCTATTTGATAACTTACAAAAACGATCATGTTTCTTTCATCAGAAGACATTTCCTTGAAATACGCTATTGCTGGTCCACCCTCTAACATTCCTGATGTTGCTAAGATTATACAAGGTCCACCTTGTAAAACCTCTTGTCGAGCTGCGTGATCTTTTATATGTATGAAGTGGTCAGATTGGAAGGGATTTATACCTTGATTAAATATTAAATCTCTAATATTCTTAGCGAGGTATTCAGGATAAGCCGTATGAATCGCTGTAGCTTCTTTGACCATTCCTTCGATAAATATTGGTACTTCCTTGAGCGATTTTTGTCTTATATAACTATCTAAAACTAACATTATTTCCTGAGCTCTACCAACGGCTGGGACTGGGATGAGGACTTTTCCTCCATTTTCAATAGTTGTATTAATTATTGTGACAAGTCTTCTTTCACTCATCACTCTGGCGGGCATTATATCTTTAGCCGAACCATATGTGCTTTCTACAATAAGTGTTTCTACTCTTGGAAAAGTCGTAGTAGCCGGTTCAAGGAGCATTGTACGGCCAAATTTAAAATCCGAAGTATATACTAGATTATGCAAGCCATCTCCAATATGTAAGTGAGTAACTACTGAACCTAGAATATGTCCCGCATTATGAAACGTTAATCGTACATCTGGAGAAATATCTGTAACAATTCCTTTACCAATTGGGATAGTGTGAAGAACAACATCTCTGACATCCTTTTGAGTATATGGCAACCTACGCCCCTCTTTTCGTGTGACATCAAGATAATCAAGTTGTAGCAATGTCATTAAACTAGCTGTTGGTTCAGAACAGTAGACTGGTCCATCATAGCCATATTTATATAGAAAAGGTAGAAAACCGCAGTGATCAAGATGCGTATGGGAGATAATCACTGCATCTAGAAGTTCTAGATCAAAGCTATCAATACTAAAAACCGGATATCTATTATTGAACTTATTGGAACCTGGATTAATACCACAATCTAATAGAATTTTACTCTCTTTTGTCTGGATTAAAATAGCAGATCTTCCTACTTCTTGAAATCCTCCTAATGTAGTGAGCCGTACACTATCTGTTTTTAGGATTTGTGGTCTAAAGATCCTCTCACCTATTCTACGAAGGATTCCTTCCCTTTCTTGATACTCAGAATGAAGATAGTGACGAATATTAGCAATTATCTTTGACTGTATAGGTGGACTTCTTAAAACTATTGGTCTCCATTTCGTTGCTTTGATGATTTCATTTACTAATGCATCATCTTGACCCATAACTAATCCTGGCTTCTTAGCTTCTATTATCACTTCACCTAAAGCGGGATCAAAATCTATTTTTGTTATTTCAGCATCTTTTGAAATCAATTCTAAAATATATTTCTTAGTTTCACTTTCTGGTATTCGAACTGAGGGGTCAGATCGTATAACTATTCTCTTCTTTATCAAACCCACGATATATGTGATTATATAACTTTGATCAACAAGTACTTCAGGTTTCATTGTATAAATGGCTACCCTTGGGCCTTCAAATTTGATTCTACTAATCTCTGCTTCCTTCGGTACTTGCTTTAACACTGTCTCTATAATTTGACTAAAAAGCTCATTATTAGGTGATGTCAATTCTTATACCTTGTCAACTTTAACCTTCTTATTCAGAAGCAGTAATCTCTAATCTGTTGCTATCTTCTTCTCTTCATCAGTTAACTCTCGATACCCTTCTTCTTTTTCAATAACAACTACATCAAAACTGTTACCGCTCGCTATGTCTCGTTTCATTGCAGATTTAACCGCTCGAATTACTAAATCTACACCTTCTTTGACACTCATATCTTTACGATAATTATCTTCTAGAACACCATAAGCGATAGGTGAACCAGATCCGGTAGAAACACAATTATCCTCTATCTTACTCCCGTAGGGGTCTATTGTGTAGATGTGAGGACCTGTATCATCAACTCCGCCAATTATAGCTTGCATATATAACGGTGCTGCCCTGGATTGGAAGAGGATATTTGCCGCTATTCTTGAGATTGCACTAACGGATATAATTCTTTTTTTATCTAAACGATATAATCGTGCGTTTACTTGAAGGATTTCAACAACATTTTGGGCATCCGCTACACCGCCTGCAATGGTTATTGCTAAATGTTTCTCAATTGGATATACTTTTTTTACATTTTTATGTGCTACATAGTATCCCATTACTGCTCGAGTATCTGTTGCAAAGACTACGCTATTTTTACAGACGATACCAATAGTTGTCGTGCCGTGTAACATTTTGTCTCTTATTTCATCATTGCCAATTTTTAAACTCATTTCTATTCTTCCTCCTAAACATCAATCAAAGAAGACCCGAAAGTCTGAATATAACTAGAAGCCTCAAAGAATATGTTTTAATCATGAATAACTCTACCTTAAAAATATTTCGAGTTTTTGAAGTGGAAATAGAAATATTATAGTACTAATTATACAATATTTCATGGACTTCGTAGAGCCTGTACATCATATGCAACTTCCTCGAGAGGTTTTAATAGGTCATGGAGTTTTAAATAACATCGATGATTTATGTCGAGGTTTAGGGTTTAAATCATCAATCTTGATTCTTACTGGTCCTCATGTGTATGAACTTATAACGCATAATCTTATTCAATCATTAAAAAGTGTTGGCTATGACTTACTTTGTTACATCGTAAAAGAATCAAGGTTTCGATATGTTAAAGAAACTATGAAATTAATAGACGAAACCAAGCCTGAGGTTCTTTTGGGTATTGGTGGCGGGAAAGTAATAGATGTCGCGAAACTAGCTGCTTCTAATTCCCATCTTCCCTTTATAAGCATCCCTACAGCAGCTTCTCACGATGGAATTTCTAGCCCAAGAGCTAATATAAAAGATTTAGGAAAATCCACATCTGTAGACACTCAAGCTCCTTTAGCGATAGTAGCTGATTTGGATGTTATTTCAGAATCTCCATATAGGTTGACCGCTAGTGGCTGTGGGGACATTATCTCAAAATATACTGCTGTAAGAGACTGGGAATTAGCTCATAAATTGAAGAAAGAATATTATGGTGAATACGCTGCAAATCTAGCACTAATGAGTGCTAAACTTGTTTTACAAAATGCTAAAGCTATACGAAAAAAGAAGGAAAGCGGTATAAGAATCGTTCTTGAAGCTTTAATAAGTTGTGGTGTGGCTATGAGTATTGCTGGAAGTAGTAGACCCTGTAGTGGTTCTGAACATCTTTTCAGTCATGCTCTAGACATTGTATCTCCTAACTCAGCATTACATGGAGAGCAATGTGGTGTTGGATCAATTCTAATGGCTTATTTACAGAGAAAAGGTTGGCGTATGATTGAGAAAAATCTTCGAATAATCGGAGCACCAACAACAGCTGAAGAATTAGGAATTGAACCTAAGTATATTATTGAAGCTATCACTTTAGCTTCCACTCTTAGACCTAATAGATATACAATTCTTGGTGACGGTTTAACAAAAGATGTCGCTGAAAATCTTGCTAAAGCAGCTGGAATTATAGATTAAGAAGGTGACCACTCATAAATAATGCTTCTAAATTCAAAATAACTTTTGTAGGTTTAAAACAAGCTAAAGTAGGCTTCTCATTCATACACGAAGGATCACTCGAGGAATGTAAAGAATGTGAATTTTACAAGATTTGTATGACTAATTTAGAACCCGGTAGAATTTATAAAGTAATGAAAAAAAGGAATAAATTTTTTCCTTGTAGAATCCATGAAGATGGTGTTCAAGTTGTTGAGGTTTCAGAACTAGATCTAGATATTAATATCGAAACCAGACTTGTTTTTCCCTCTGGAATAATTACATTCAAGCCTCAGGAATGTCAGGATGTTTCATGTCGAAGTTACACAAAATGCGTACCTTTAGGTATTGTAAATGGTGACAAATGTAAGATTCTTAGTGTTAACGATCCCGTCAAGTGTCCTTTGAATCGTTCTCTTGTCCTTGTAAAGCTTCAACGGTTTGTGGAATAATTTTTTCTTTTATGAAGGTCTCTGTAAACATTGTTTTCTCAATATTTGGAAAAAATTTTTGTTGATCAGATAAAATGCCTCGCTTAATAAATTGTATACCTTCTAGATAAAATGCATCTTCAGGAAAGTCAACTGTAAAATTTTTAGCTGATATTTTTATCTTAAACTTTTCAATATTAACGGAAGGAATTCTCCTATGGATTAACGCCTTAGCTTTCTCTTTTCGATTCTTAATCTGCTCTTTAACAGTCAATTTATAAATTAGAGTTTTCCCTGCTAATGGCGGATTAAAATCAATTTGAACCCGTCCAGCTCCAACTGACCTAACAATTCCCAGTTTACCATCTATTTCCACTTGAGCACCTATATATGGTACAATTTTTTTCTTTCTAAGTCTTCGCACAGGGATCAAACGAATTTTAGCTGGATCTCTAAGCCCAAATCCCTGTTCTGGAGAAATTTCAATTATCGCTTCTTTACCTACTTCTAGATCTAGAAGAGAATTATCAAGCCCCTTTAGAACCCAACCTTCACCCACAACAACAAGCATCGGTTCATAGATTCCATTTTCCTTGAATATTTTTTCATTCTTTGCTTCTTCTTCTACTGTTGTATCAAAAAGTTCTCCAGTTTCTTTGATTGTGGTTGTGTACTCTATACGGATAAAGTCACCTTGTTTAATTGTCAATTTATTTCCTCCGTGATATTATTTGTATTCAAAATAACCTGTACCATCATTTATGTTCAAGATACTCATTCTCTTTTTCTTTCTCATCATTTTAATATTGAGAAATTTAACCCCAATTCCTTTTTATTAGTATCCGTCTTAAATAAAAAGATTGTTCCAACTTGATTTCTATTAATATTGTATCTCGGTATCTCACTTTGTTATTATATACTGTTCCAAAAATCTTCTATTTTGTTTTATTCGACTCTGTAATTCAACAATTTCATTTATTTTTCAATCATTGTTATTGACGGTTTATTGAAAAATAAGAAATCTCGCGTTTTGTTAATAATTAATATTGTCTCTTATTTATCCAATAAATTCTAATTCTGTTAGTTTTCAATTTTTAATACAATTCGAACGATAATCAATTATTCTACTTCCAAAATCCCTTCTTTTCAAGTACCGTTTCACCCAGTTCTTTTGCTAATTCAGTTATCAGTTGCTTTTGTTTAGATGTCAACTTTTTAGGCGTGCGTACAATAACTTTGATAAGTTCGTTGCCTCGACCATAACCATGTAAACGCGGTAAACCTTTACCTTTTAATCGAAAAATAGTATGGGTCTGTGTACCTTTTGGAATTCTGAGTTTAATTTTTCCGTTTAATGTTGGTACATTAATTTCAGTTCCAAGAGTAGCTTGCGTAAATCCAATAGGGATCTCGCAGAGAATGTTATTATCACTTCTTTGAAAGATTTTATGTTGTTTTACATAAATCACTACGTATAAATCGCCTGAAGGTCCACCTTGTTTTCCTGCTTCTCCTTGCCTGCTTAATCTTAACCTTGAACCATTTTCAATTCCTTTTGGGATCTTCACATTTATCTTTCGAGTTTTATGTACAAGGCCGCTCCCGCGACAACTTTGACATTCAGTTTCAACAATCCTTCCTTTCCCTCTACATGCATTACATGTTGTGATTTGGACAAATCTGGCAAAACCTGTAGACCGTACGTGCTGTATTTGGCCTGTTCCTTTACATTGCGGACATTGTTTAGGTTGAGTTCCAGGCTCTGCTCCACTACCATTACATACTTCGCAGTTCTCTCTTCGAGATATCTTAATCTCTTTTTCCAATCCTGAAGAGACGTCTTCTAAAGTTATCTCCATATCATATCTGAGGTCAGCTCCTCTTTGAACTCCATATCTTTGAGCTCTTCGATTGCCAAAGAAAGTGTTAAAGATATCAAAACCTCCAAATCCCGCATCTCTAAAAATTTCATTGAAGTTTACCCCTCTGAAGATGTCTTCTGAGGAATATCTAGAACCTATTCCGGCATGTCCATACGTGTCATATTGTCTACGTTTTTCATCATCTGATAAAACTGCATAAGCTTCTGATATTTCTTTGAAAGTTTCTTCAGCTTCTGGTGTTTTATTTCGATCTGGATGATATTTTAATGCAAGTTTACGATAAGCATTCTTTATCTCTTTCTTTGTGACACTTCTAGATAACTCTAGTATTTCGTAGTAGTCTCTTCTCTTGGTAGGCTTATTATTGGATAACTTCTATCCCTCTCTTTTTGTGAATTTGAATATTGGGAATCGGAGTTCTTAAATACTTATTGAATCTTACATTTTTTAATATAATACTGTACCTCTACCAACTATTGTGTTTTATCTTAGGTGATTTTTCCAGTTGATAATTATTTTTAACTTTCTTAACTATTACAATAAAGTAGTATTTTCAATCTCATAAAAGGAGTAGATAAATAAGCCGAATCATCTTTTGTAGGGTAAACTTTTATTTCATGTTATGTAACATACGATAAATCTCTAATTATTATCTGATTTACAACTTGAAATGGTAAAATAATATAACCCGCAAGGTATTGGTCTAGAGAACATAAATTTTTAATAATTAAACATTTTTGATGAGTTGACTAAAACAATGGTTGAAAATGAAACGTCTGACCTTTTGGTTTTAGGTAGTGGAATAGCTGGATTAAGCTTTGCTATTGAAGCTGCAAAACTTGGTAAAGTAATTGTTGTAACAAAGAAACAGATTATAACTTCGAATACTAATCTAGCTCAGGGTGGAATTGCATCTGTCATAGATCCAGAAGATAGCTATCAATCTCATATTGATGATACATTGAGAACTGGATGTGGATTATGTGATAAAAAAGCAGTAGAACTCTTAGTTGAGAATGGACCTCAAGTGATTAATTGGTTGATCTCTGAAGGTGTTAAATTTGATCAAGAACATGGTTCACTCTCTTTAAGTAGAGAAGGTGGTCACAGTGCGAACAGAATCATTCACTATGGAGATTATACTGGAAGAGAGATAGAACGAGCTTTAGTTTCAAGTATTAAAGATTTGGGTATAGAAATTCATGAAAACTATTTTGCTCTTGATCTTCTTGTTAAGAATAATCGATGTTATGGCGCAAAAGTTTTGAATATTATTACTGG
>JAUWJG010000029.1 GCA_030607815.1 Candidatus Bathyarchaeota archaeon | reverse complement strand
ATAGAGGTCGAGGACGACCAGTAGGTACGTTCTACTCCCAATCTGACATCAAACTTCTTAGGTATCTTGCATTGATCTCCGTGAAATATGCTATCGATTCAGACCTCTTTTTTGAGACTATTGTTGAAGCTTGGCGCCAAAAAAGCTCAAATTGCAATAACCTTAAAATTGTGAGTCGAAAAGACCTTGATGGGCAGCCCGTCTTCATCATAACAAAGAATGACAAGGTTATAACACAATTTCGTATGTCTGAATACATTCTCCAAGAAAAGAATCCTATAAAGGACTATGTGGCAAGTGTGCTCCTCCCTAAACAATATGGCCGTGAAAACGACCAAAAAAACATCACCATCAAGGATTTGAAAGCTGGAATGAAGAGGGTACACGTAAGAGCAACAGTCCTCGAATTACCTGAGACTAGGGAGATCTTAACCAGATTTGGATCATATGCAAGATTATCAAATGCCACTATAGAAGATAGTACAGGTCGCATCAAGTTGGCTCTATGGAATAAACAGATTGATATTGTTTCTATAGGCGACCGAATAACTATTGATAACGCAAAAGTTGTCTGGTTTAGAGGAGAACCCCAATTGAGAATTGGTAGACGTGGAGAATTAAAGGTCATCACAAAGGAAGATTTTAGTGAAACATAATTCAACTTTTATTAACATCGTTTATTACAATATCCACTTATGTGGATATGCTCACTGAAATAATAATAGAGGATTTTATAGAAATAGCTCAGGAATAGGGATAATAGACTATTTTTTAATTTTAGTCAACGTTTAAAGATAGAATCAATAAAAATTTAGAAAAGATTTGTAAGATAAAACGCGTATAGTCATATCGAGGTTAATGAATTTGCCTTTAATAATTAATATCGTCGGTATTGGTAGAGCTAGTGGTAAAACAAGCTTAGTTGAATTTTTAATAAAGAGGTTAAGACAGAGACATTATAGCGTGTCAACCGTGAAACATATTTCAAAAGCTTTCGATACAGTTCGCAAGGACACTTGGAGACACTTAGACGCTGGGGCTTTAACCGTTGTCGCAGCAACGCCAAATGAGTTAATCTCAATAAAAAAGATCCAGGATCCCTCCCTTGAAGCAACTCTACAGGCGGTCCCAAAGAACGTAGACATCATCATCGTTGAAGGGTTCAAAGGATCGAAATACCCAAAAATTATTACTTCTCGGACGATTGAAGATGCAGAAACATTGATGAGTACCGTTAAGGCTACATTCGCTATCTCCGGTTCAGTGGCTGAAAAGGTTCACGAAAAATCGATTAAAGGGATTCCAATTCTTAAACCTAATGAACTCTTCACCACGGTGGAAGGGATGATTCTTCAAAGCATCTTTAAAAGGTTACCTGGTTTAAATTGTGGAAAATGTGGCACCAATTCATGTGAAGAGTTTGCTCGAACTCTCTTAAGGAGAGAGAACTCAATAGATCAATGTGTTCCGATTCAGGAGACACGAGTTATTTTGAAGGTTAACGATGAACAACTATATTTAACTCCATTCCCTGCCACCATCATTAAAGATGTAGTCCTCGGAATGCTTAGTGCCCTCAAAGGAGTTGATAAAGATCTCCCCCGAAAAATATCTCTAGAAATCAAGGAAGATTAACGACGATCAACTCAACCTGAAAGCGAGCAACTCTTAACGGGTTTTCTGTTTTCACTGTAAGACTTTAGATAGTGTCCATCAATCCCTGCTCTAGACGGATACTATCCTCTCTAACTGTTTCTCCGGTTCAATGGTTAATCTCACCGCAAATTTTCTCTGTTCATTTGAGAATATACTTCAATCTGAGTGGTTATGATTGATCCATTCAGTATTGTCCAGGTTTCCCCCTGTACTTTCCAAGTTGGAACAGGATTACTTTTGAATAACTCCATCAAAAGCTTCTCTTTTATTAGTTTTTGACTTTGAATTAAATCAAGAACTTTGTTTTGTATTTCGGAAAAGGTTTGAACCCACCAGAGGGAATGTTTCTCTGGTTCTTCTACAGTTTCTCTAAGCCTTATCTTCACTCTAACAGCTCATACTTTTGCGGGTTTATGTAGCTTAAGCGTAGTTTATAATCGGTCTCTTGCCTAAAACGCGTGTATTTTTCTTATTATAACTGATAATCTTCCAATTCATTTGGTTCTCATTGTAGAGATTAATAATTCTCTCTCAATAGGTTCAAAAGTTCAAAGAAAACATCAATTACACTTCAGTTAATTCACCTAATTGTCTTCTAACCTCATTAGTCTTAACTTTAAACAGATGATTCATTGACACCATTAACGATGAAGGAAAATATGTTTTGGAATATTATCTCAGCCGTAGATATGTTCTGATCTACTTTTGCCTATAGTAAATAGTAAGTACTCAAAACTTACCGGTTTCACTTCATTTTTCGACTTACATTGAACACATTTAAACTCAATTATTATCGGTGTCGCTTGCTCCTTTTCATAAACAAAACCTGAAGCATAAGCCTGCAATGCTTCAACGGTCTTAGCTTCTCCTAGCTTGAACCGGCCCGATTTCAAGTAATCTAGATAAATTAGTGGTATTCTATTCCCGCAATTCTTACAAACAGCTTGATGTGCTGTATTAAGAAGTGGATTTCTGTCAAAAGTGTTCCTTTTTGCCTCATCCACAATTCTTTGCTTACCGTTTTGGTGACCTTTTTTACTCTGGGCCCTTCTTCTTTGAGACATCTTACTGACCTTATTATAGTCATGAAGGTAAAAATATTCCCTTTATTTCTCATCCCATAGCTTTCAGTAAATAATCAACTTAAAATCTTCTCCAATTGTTCCACACAAAACATGATCGCCTGTAACATTTTTTAAAAAAGCAAGATGTTCTTGCATTCATCATTTTTTCCTTATATATTGGAAAATTTTTTCTTTCAAATACGATAGATCATAAAAAACTTTCTTCAATCTAAGAAAATCATCCACAAACTCCTTTTACATAAAGGATTATAAAATAAACCTAACTCACCCACATTTTAAATTAAACCCGTCTTTTTAAAATATAACTAACCTGTTTATAGAGATGATTACCTCTCTACGAAATCAGATCATTATACTTCCTCAGGAAAGCGAAACAGTCTTGGTCGAATTAAGGATTGATTTAGAAACAACCCCTTTTGATCTAGACCGGACTCTCCGCTGTGGCCAAGTCTTCCGCTGGGAGAAAATGCACAAATGTTGGTATGGGGTTGTCGGAGAAACCGTTATCAAAATCAAACAAGATCACCACATCCTAATTTTTCAGACATATCCTAAAGATTTAGACCCTGAATTCATTGAAAGATACTTTAGACTTCAAGACAATCTCCATAAAATCTTAGCGAGCATCGATAGAGATGAACATATTAATTTGGCAATCAGAGAATTATTTGGTCTCAGATTAATCAAACAAGAACCATGGGAGTGCCTTATCTCCTATATCTGTGCAACTTACACCAATATTCCTCGGATTAAAGACATGATTGAACGTTTATCTAAAATGTTAGGAGAAAAAATATTTTTCAATGGTAAACTTTTCTATACCTTTCCAACAAGAAAAGCGTTAGCTCAAGCTACATTGAAAGATTTACTCAAGTGTAAGTTAGGTTATAGGGCGAAGAATGTTTTGAAAACCGCCAAGTTAATAAATAACAATCAGTTTAATCTCGCGGCGTTAAAAAGATTGACCTATGATGAAGGACGGCACCAACTACTTACCCTTAAGGGAGTTGGTCACAAAGTTGCTGATTGTGTACTTCTCTTCTCCCAAGACAAATTAGAAGCCTTTCCAGTAGACGTCTGGATTAAACGAATTATAACCAAGTACTACCCTCAACACTTTCCAAAAAACATGCTTCATCTAAAAAATGGACAAAGCTTAAAGAATAGAAAGATCTCTGAGTTCGGGCGACAGTACTTCGGTAGATATGCTGGTTACGCTCAGGAATACCTCTACTCTTATTATCGTGAAAGAACTCGAAAAGTAGTAAATAAACTCCAAGTTTTAAGGAAAAAGCATTCATGTTAATAATAAAACCCCCTTTATTCAAATATAATCCACTCAACCAACAAACATTAACAATAAGCCTTTTTTACTTGGAGGAAAAAACCTATACGTCTTTCTTAATAAAAATATAGGAGATCATTTTAAATTGCCCATAATTAACCTCTCCAGTAAACTCATTGTAGTGAAGGTGGGTACAAGCAGCTTGACTCACCAAAATGGTAGTTTAAACATCAGAGAGATGAAGAGATTAGTAATCCAAATATCAGAATTGATTAACAAAGGCTTTAAGATCGTACTGGTAACTTCAGGCGCGGTAGCTTCAGGTGTCGCTGAACTCGAAGCTCGACCTAACCCAAACGACATCATTTTTCAACAGGCATGTGCTGCTGTAGGGCAGAGTATCCTCATGGCACATTACCGAACTCTTTTCCAAGAATATGGCATTAAAGTATCTCAAATCCTTTTAACAAAAGAAGACCTATCAAACAGAAAATCCTATCTACACACTTGTAATGTCATCGATAGGCTACTTCAATTAGGAGTAATTCCTATCATAAATGAAAACGATGTCACCTCTACCGATGAATTAATCCCCTTGACAGAGTATTATGACGTAAACTTCAGCGATAATGACCTTTTATCCGTCTTAATCGCTAATGCCTTACAAGCTGATCTGCTAGTCATCCTCTCTAATGTAGCTGGCCTCTACACAATGAACCCGAAAAAACCTGAAGCTCAATTAATCCCATTAGTCAAAAAGATTACACCTGAGCTAAAAACGATGATTGAAGGAAAGAGCATTCTCGGTAGAGGCGGAATGAAAACAAAGCTTCAAGCCGCAGAAATCGCAACCCAAGGCGGTATCCCTGTCATTATTGCGAATAGCTATACAGATCGCGTGTTATTGGATGCTATTGCCGGTAAACCAATCGGCACTTTCTTTTCTCCCACAGGAAAACTATCCCGTATCAAAAAATGGATCGCTTACGGCGCATCAACTAAAGGTCTAATTTACTTGAATGCAGGCGCTGAAAAAGCCATCTTTGACGGATCAAGCCTCCTCCCTATAGGCATCACAGAGGTTTCAGGTCAATTCACAATTGGTGATGTTGTCAGTCTAATTAACCAAAAAGGGGAAAAGTTTGGGAGAGGAATCGTAAACTATACAATTGAGGAAATTAATTCAATAAAAGGTTTGAAGACAAACCAAATAAAAAAAACATTAGGTTATATTAGACATAAAGAAGTAGTAACTAGAAAAAACATCCATCTACTCACGGAGAACGAAAAAAAATGATCCTCGAAATTGCTAAAAAAGCTAAAATAGCATCCTACGAGTTAGCAAAATTATCCACAGAGACTAAGAATAGCGCACTTATTTCCATGGCTGACGCCCTTGAAGAAAATACTGAACAAATTCTTGAAGCCAATAGAAAAGATGTAAAAGCTTCTGAAGCAAAAAACGTTAAACCCGCTCTATTAGACCGGTTGATCCTAAATACGTCTCGAATAGGAACGATGGCGCAATGTTTACGAGAAGTCGCTGACCTGGCTGATCCCATTGGCCAAATAGTGAAAACGTGGACAAGACCTAACGGTTTGATTATCGGTCAACTTCGCGTACCACTCGGAGTCGTGGGAATAATATATGAGTCACGTCCAAATGTCACTTCAGATGCAGCCGGTATCTGTCTAAAATCAGGTAACGCCGTTATATTAAGAGGGGGGTCCGACACCATCAACTCAAATGTTACCATTGGAAAAATCCTGAATGAAACGGCAGTTAAATCCGGCATTCCAAAAGGCGCTATACAAGTTATCCAAACTCCTGAAAGAAGTGTAGTGCAGGAACTAATTAAACTGAGGAAATACATCGATGTGATTATACCTCGAGGTGGCGCTGGATTGATAAATGCAGTAGTTGAAAATGCGAGAGTACCCGTAATTGAGACAGGTACTGGAAACTGTCATATTTATGTGGCGGAAGACGCTGACCTTGACAGAGCCATTGATATTGTCATCAACGCGAAGTGCCAAAGACCTGGAACATGCAATTCCACGGATAAATTATTAGTATCTTACAAAATTGCAAAACATTTCCTTCCAAAAATTATTACAAGTCTACGTAATGAAGGTGTAGAAGTTAGAGGCTGCTCCCAAACTAAGGCTATTGTTCACGATGTAATAAAGGCCACAGAAGAAGACTGGTATACAGAATATCTCGACCTTATTATCGGTATTAAGATAGTTAAAGATATAGCTGAAGCGATCAATCACATAAATAAGTATGGAACTAACCATTCAGATGCTATCCTTACAGCTAACTTTAACAAAGTCCTCCAATTCATAAGGGATGTCGATTCAGCAGCGGTTTATTGGAACGCCTCAACACGATTTACCGATGGAAATCAATACGGTCTAGGCGCAGAAATTGGAATAAGCACTCAGAAACTTCACGCTCGTGGACCAATGAGCGTAGAACATCTAACGACTACCAAATACTTTGTATTAGGAAGAGGCCACATCAGAGAATAACCTTCTGTAAGGCATCAGATCCTAATCTACAAAAACACCAAATTCTTAACGTCACCGAGATATCCTCTCTCTGTCAAAACCATATTTACTATAATATATCCTTTGAATAAAGATAAAAACGCTAGATAAACCAGAAACAAGATTTACCTTTGATCATCAATTGAAAATCTTTAAGATATACCTATAATTATTACCTTTTTTTATCTTAAGAGGAAGTGATATATTGAGTGAAACTTTGCCTCAGTTGAGGGTAAACGCTAATAGTTCCATAACTGATTACCGGAAAAAGGCTAATGCGTTTCTTATCTTAATGGAGAATGCACGTCAGGAAACTAAAAAATTTCTCATGACGTTAACTGACAGAGCCAATCTAACTTTACGAGAAGAAGCAGAAATTAAACTGTTGAAAAGAACATTGAGACTCAATGACAGTTTCAACGCTTTAATCTTGATCTCTTTGTATGTCATAAACGACTCTAAAACATATCTTGATGCTCTAGAAAAATATGCTTCCAAGAATGATAAAAAATTCATTCTTCTTTTAGAAAAGGCCAAAGAGATTGCTAAACGAGATAGAGAGCAGCCTTCAACGAATTCTATGGTCTCATAATCTCCTGTTTCTACTCATGAAAATCTTTAAAGATCTTAAGGATATCATTGAAACCATTCATATAAGAGCTAAGTAACTATCTTACGGTATAGATTATGTTTGTGGTGTGTTAGATTGGGTACTTCAACTCGTTTAAGACCAACGATAATTATTATGGCTATCGCCATGTGTGCAGCTCTATATGCTGTCGGTAGCTACGTTACGGCATACATTCCATCTCCTTGGGGGGCTGGTCAGTTCCGACCAGCCGTCATTATACCAGCATTCTTTGCTGTCATATTTGGTCCCTTACCCGCAGGACTTGGTGCGGCTTTAGGTACTTTAATCGTTGACTCTGCGAAACATGGATACCTTTACCCTGGAAGCTACCTTGCTGCTGTACCGGGAAACTTCATTGGATTTTACTTGTTTGGTTATATCACTAGAAAAAAGTTTACTTGGGGGCGTTTCGTTTTCGCTTCTAATATAACCCTTACAGTAGCTAATGCCATAGTAGCTGTTTTGTACGTTCTGGTTTTTAAAATTCTATACCTTGGTGATGCAAAATATGTAAACTTTTCACCAGACGCGCTGGTGTTTTTCATCATTGGTTTGACGATTTGGTGGTTTGTAACAATGCTTCCCTTTGTCCTCTTGGTTACACCGTTTCTAATCAAAGCTGCTGCTGCAGCTTTCCCCACTATAGTTCCAAACGACGTCAGAACTATTAGCTTAAGAGAAGAGATGCCTAGGAAACCTTTTAGTTTAGCTATGTTAGTCCCAGGTGTAATCATGCTTTTGATTGGTTTGATTGTATCGTACACTGACCTAGGAGTTAGGTTCACTGGCTTCTTCGGTGAGACAACTATGACTTTGGTTCAATTCATGTTTTACATTAGTGGTGCGATATTGACGGCTCTGGGACTGTTTACTTGGCGTATGCCATCAAATGAAAAAGCATAAAGCACTGAAACATTTTATAAGCGACACATCATCAAAAATGTTCTATTTTTATTCCAAATTTTTTTCTGTAAAAATTTTAGTGATAAGATCCGCAAATGATCCACAGTTATTAATAATAAATAAAAAAAAGAGAGATAGGATTTATGCTCGACTTACCATTGTGTTTATCTCTTCCCTAATACACCAAATGCTCCTACGCCTATACCCACAAGACCTATTGCAACGGCTACGTATATCAATGTCCTCAACCCCGCGATCTCTGTCGTTAATGCGCTAATTTCACTTTCTTGAGCATTGATTGTTGCGGTTAATGTTGATATTT
>JAUWJG010000057.1 GCA_030607815.1 Candidatus Bathyarchaeota archaeon | reverse complement strand
TTTATTTCCCTTTTTCTAATCGCTCTCCTTATTTTTAATATTGGTTTTTTTGTTAACTTCACTCGAGATTTTAATTCTCAGCTTAGTACTCTTCAAACACAGTATACGAATCTTCATCAAGATTTCCTTGAAAACCAATTGAAAATTGCTCAACTTCAACAACGCATTGAAGGAAACACATACGGAAATCAAAGTTGGGCTTTCTCCTATTCTGACGTCTTTAATTTAATTAAGGATTCAGTTGTACTGATCAAGACTCGAATTGAAACAAGTTTAGGTTTTGAAGATTACTCTCAAGGATCAGGGTTTATCTACAGTAATGATGGATATATCTTAACCAATTACCATGTGATTGAAGATGCAGAGGAAATCAGTGTCACTTTTACCGACGGAAACATCACGGAAGCAACTATTGTCGGATCAGACCCCTACAGTGACATTGCCATCCTCAAGGTTAACCGTCCATCCGAAACATTAACGCCTGTTGTTCTTGGAAATTCTTCTGCTTTAATTGTCGGTGAACTTGTAGTTGCTGTGGGTAATCCTTATGGATTGAGTGGTACAATCACAGCCGGGATTATAAGTCAGGTAGGTAGAGAACTGTCATCTCCCGGAGGATATAATATTATAGACGTCATTCAGTTGGATGCCGCAATTAATCCTGGAAACTCTGGTGGACCTTTAGTAAATATGCGCGGTGAAGTGATTGGTATAAATACAGCAATCGTTACGGGTTCTACAGGACTTGGCTTTGCCATACCAAGCGACACTATAAAACGGGAACTACCATCGCTACTTGCAACTGGGGAATATATTCATTCTAGGGTTGGAATTTCGGGAAATACGGTTACTCCCGAAATCGCAGAAATCATTGGGCTAAATTATACCTATGGAATCTTGATATCAGAAGTAGCTTCGCCTGGACCAGCTGAAAACGCTGGATTGCGAGGAGGAGACAGAACCGAAAGGATTGGAGGCCTATTATATGTAATCGGCGGAGACGTAATTATTGGCGTAGATGGGATTATCATGAGAAATTTTAACGATTTCTCAGTCTATCTTGAGAGAAATACTACCCCAGGAACTGTAATAAGTTTAACAATTATCAGGAATAACCAGAAACTAACGTTAAATGTCACTTTAGGGAAACGTCCTCCACCAGAAAAAGAATAAAATGCACATAAACCGTGAATAATATATTATCTATTTGATCAGTCAATTTTTTTCTCAATTTGATGAGAGATCCTCTGAAATAGTTAGGATTCTATATCCTTTCTCCAGCATACTACAAATAGGCTATATGACTTTTCTTAAAAAATTGTGACAATTCATACTTTAAAAATTATGTTTTAAGTAATATACAAGTAACAACTTAACCGTTTTCAATTATCAAAATGAAGCATATTAGGACATATACTGTAAATTAACTAGAACAAAATTTAAAAAATCTTTATCTTAAAGCAATATTTAAATATGAAAGAATAATTTTTAGTTAAAAAAATATTTAAAAATAAACACTGATTTTTTTGGAGATTTGAAAGTAATGAGTTCACTGACAAAATTGTTACAGTATGTTAAACCATACAGAAGAGATGCTGTTTTGGCGATGATTCTTTTAGCTTTGGTAGTCGTAGTTGATCTTTCAATACCACAGTTTGTTCAAGTCCTTATTGATCAGGGTATTGCAGGTAAAGACATGGGCGTAATACTTAACACCAGCATCATTATGATCGGCATTTCCATACTAAGTGCGATATTATCTATCATAAACTCAGTCTTCTCTGTAAGAGTGTCCCAAAGCTTTGGCGCTGACCTTAGAAAAGCTGTTTATCATAAGATCCAAAGCTTCAGTTTTGGAAACTTAGACTATTATAAGACAGGTAAATTACTGATTCGTCTTACAAGCGATATAAATCAGCTTCAAACCCTTGTACTTCTCTCATTGCGAATGCTCATTAGAGCTCCGCTTTTACTAATAGGCAGTATCGCTTTAATGCTCATGATGAATCAGCAACTTGCATTTATGATGCTTCTTCTACTTCCACTTACTTTAATTTTTACCATCGTCTTTATTCGTATAGCTCAACCAATATTCAAGAGAGTGCAGAAAAAACTTGAAGTTTTAAATCAAATTCTTCAAGAAAACCTTTCAGGGATCCGAGTGGTTAAAGTTTTCGTTCGTAGAGAACATGAAAATAAACGGTTTAATGAAGCAAATATAGATATTATGCAAGAAAGCTTCAAAGTTGCCCGACTTATTTCGATTCTTTTCCCAATAATGCTCTTACTGATGAATTTAAGTACAGTCGGTATCATCTATTTTGGTGGAATCCAAGTAAGCGCAGGAGACCTTACAATAGGAGAAATTATTGCGTTTATTAACTACATTTTATCAACCATGTTTCCCTTACTAATGCTTGCCATGATGGCTGGTCAAATCTCTTCTTCAACCGTTTCTGCAGAAAGAGTAATGGAAATCATTGACGCTTCTGCTCAGGTTCAAGATAAACCTGATGCACAAACCTTGAAAGATATCAAAGGAAGGGTTGTTTTCAAAAATGTTGACTTTAGCTATAATACAGATAGCTCCAAACCTGTTTTACAGAATATTAATCTCGTAGCTGAACCTGGCCAAACCGTGGCAATACTTGGTGAAACAGGTTCTGGTAAAACAAGCTTAATTAATCTCATTCCTCGATTCTACGACGTTACGAAAGGAAAAGTAACAATCGACGATATTGATGTTCGAGATATTACACAGAACTCACTTCGATCTCAAATAGGAATAAGCCTTCAGGAAATAATTCTCTTTTCAGGTACAATACGTAACAATATTAAATATGGTAATCCAGAAGCGACTCAAGAGGCTGTAATAAATGCAGCAAAAGCAGCTCAAGCCCACGAATTTATCAACTCATTCCCAGATGGCTATGATTCAATAGTTGGGCAGCGAGGTGTTAACCTTTCAGGTGGACAGAAACAGAGGATTGCAATAGCTCGAGCGCTCCTTTTGAACCCAAAAATTCTCATCCTAGACGACAGCACTAGTTTTATCGACGTTGAGACCGAAGCTAAAATACATGAGGCATTAGAAGAATTAATGAAGACCCGTACCAGCTTCATAGTCGCACAACGCGTAAGTACAGTCCTCAACGCCGACAAGATAGTTGTAATAAATGGTGGAAAGATCGTAGCAGAAGGTACGCATCATGAATTGATGGAGTCGAGTCCTATATATCAAGAGATCTATAATTCTCAGCTTGGAAATGGAGGTAATGATGATGAGTAAAAAAACTAGTAAACGTCGATCTTCAGGATTTCGAGGTCATCGAGGACATCTAGGGGGAGGACGTATTGAACAAGCTAAAAATCCAAAGAATGCTTTGAATCGTCTCCTATCTTACCTCAAACCTTTTCGATTACAACTTGTCGTAGTCGTCGTTTTAGTTGTAATAAGCACGCTCTTTTCACTAAGTGGACCATATCTCATCGGTTTAGCCATAGACCAGTTCATGGTCACAGGAGACATTCAAGGACTTCTACAAATCTCATTGCTCATGCTTGGTTCTTATCTTGGTTATGCCTTCACCTCGATGGGCAGTGGATGGATCATGGTAGCAATCGCTCAACGAGTTCTGAAAAACCTACGAAAGGAACTATTCGAACATATCCAAACACTCTCTTTAAGCTTCTTTGACAGTAGACCTTCAGGAGACTTGATGAGTCGCCTTACAAACGATATTGACGTAATAAATCAAGCTTTAACACAGAACATTACACGACTCATTTCAAGTTTACTGACAGCTGGAGGTGTTTTAATAATCATGTTCATACTTAACTTCTGGCTCGCTCTAGGAAGCCTTCTTGTCTTTCCCATAATGGTAGGAATCACAGCTTTTGTAGCTAAACGAACTCGCTCAGGTTTTCGCAGCCTTCAGATGAATAAAGGAAAGTTGAATGCAGATATGGAGGAAACGTTGAGTGGAGGAAGAGTTGTGATAGCATTCGATCAACAAAAAGCAGCAATTCAATCCTTTGACAAGATAAACTACACCGTACGAGATGTTGGCATCACTGCAATGACATATGCTCTCTTGATAATGCCCTTAATTGGCATCCTCAGTAATCTTAATATTGCTGTGGTAGCAGGGTTAGGTGGATGGTTAACTCTAAACGGGTTAGCAAGTGTAGGATTAATCGCTTCCTTTATCAGTTACTCTAGACGGTTCGCTCAACCCCTGCGACAGATAGCGGATCTTTACAACAGTATTCAATCGGCTCTAGCAGGATCAGAACGGATCTTTGAGATAATTGATACTGAATCAGAACTACAAGATGTACCAGATGCAGTGCCTCTAGAACATATCAATGGTGAAGTAATCTTTGATCACGTAAACTTCAATTATGTCTCAGATGTCCCAATCCTAAAAGATATAAGTTTCCATGCTAAACCAGGACAGATTATAGCGCTGGTGGGACCAACAGGAGCAGGAAAGACCACAATAGTTAATGTTCTTACCCGATTTTATGACATTCAAAGTGGTAGCATCAAGATTGATGGTCTTGATATTAGCCAAGTTCAGAAAGATACATTGCGTAAACATCTTGGCATTGTCCTTCAAGACGTATTCCTCTTCTCAGGAACAATAATGGATAATATTAAGTATGGTAGATTAGATGCTACAGATGATGAATGCATTTCCGCAGCTAAATTAGCAAATGCTGATGATTTCATCACGCGACTTCCCCAAGGGTATAAGACTCCAGTTTCTGAACGTGGAAGTAACCTCAGTCAAGGTCAACGTCAACTTTTATCCATAGCCCGAGCTATTGTTGCGAACCCCAGTATACTTATCTTAGACGAAGCTACAAGCAGCGTTGACACTAGAACGGAGATACGCATCCAAGAAGCACTGCGCAGAGTGATGGAAGGACGAACGAACTTTGTAATTGCACATCGTCTAAGTACTATCCGGAATGCGGATCAAGTTCTGGTAATAGACGACGGAAGAATAATCGAACGCGGAACCCACAAGGAACTATTGAAACAGAAAAAATTCTACTACAACCTCTACATGAGTCAATTCAAAGGTATTAACAATAAACCAACGACTTAAAAATTAAAAAAGGATAATTGATAAATAATAATTTTTTTAGTTATTTACGAATTGCCTTAAAGATTGCTCCTGCTGCAATAAGTACACCTACAATGATTATTACGTAGGACGATAAATCTATGTTCCAATCAAAAATTCGATACATAAATTTAAAGTAAATACCATATTCAACTACACTATCTTCCGTTCGGATATTATATGTCCTCCGTCAATAACTATCTCTGTTCCAGTTATGTATTTTGATTCGTCTGAGGCTAAAAATAGAGCTAGGTCTGCAACTTCTTCAGGTTCTCCAACTCTTC
>JAUWJG010000035.1 GCA_030607815.1 Candidatus Bathyarchaeota archaeon | reverse complement strand
TAAGACTAAAAACGTGAGATGGATGTCGAAACGTGACTATCTGAGCGATGTAGGCTCCCATTGAAGCACCACATATGTGTGCTTTTTCAACATTGAGGGCATCTAAAAGACCAACCGAATCATCAGCCATATCCTCCAATGTATATGGAGTTTCAACAGTTTCTCCAGCCTGTACCGCTTTCGTAACTTTTATTATATCAGGTATTCCAAATTCTTCAAATTTGGTGGATAAACCAACATCTCGGTTATCGAATCGTATTACATAAAAATTTCGGCTTACAAGTTGTTCACAAAATTTTGTTCGCCAACTAAGCATTTGGCTACCGAGTCCTGCAATTAAAAGAATTGGCTTCGACGATGGATCTCCAAATGTATCGTACTCAATCTGAATATTGTTTGCATTTGCTTTAGGCAATTTTCATTTAACATCCTTTCAAGATTATTTTATATTCAATAAGAATGAAACATAGTGATACGTAGTAAAATTATGTGTGTTTTGAGAATTTAACATTTTGTAAAGTATGTATCAGCATTGAATAATAGTGCATATTTTCTGTGACTAGGACTATAGTTGTTAAAAAAATTGTGAATACGTTATTATAAATAAAATTCTAGTGTAACTTCTGAGTTGATAAACTGGATGAATAATGGAGTATCGTTTATAGTACATGTATAACTTGAGTGAATAATTAGTTGACAATAAGTAGTTAATTTAGAAAAAGGTGATTATTACTTAATCATCAAATAGTTGTCTTACAATCAAACTAAAACAACTCTCTACCTGAACGTGGCTGTTTCTCTGTAACTTCCAACGTTTTATGTAATCTCATAACCGTTACAGAATTGACATTGCTTCGGAGAATTGACATCGATATCTTCTTTTAGTTCAAATAGGGGGCAAGCGGAAGCGGTTGGCTCAAATCTGTAATTATACATTCGTATGCAGATTCCAACCTTTTTTTTCATCTAGTGATATCTCTCTTTTTAGGTCTCAATTTTTTCCTTCGACTTTTCTTTGCATACCTCAAGTAGAGGTTGCTTTAAAAGAAGCAAAAACTTTTACATTTATTTTTTTAAATAATAAGCGATAATGGAAACGAATACTCTTAATATTGCAATTTTATTATTTAGTTTTATTATGTATCATTTCATCTTTTCAAAATTGCCTTTCTCTTGAGTTTCCTCTTCGCTAATTTTCGCTTCTTACTTTTCATTTTACGCTTAATCATTCCCTGTTTTCACCTACATAATACTTATTGTGCTCTTATATTAGTGTAACATTCTTCATTTATCGAGTCTCTAAAAATAATCCTTTAAGAAGATTCTGGTTTCTAAAACAGATAATCATCTTTAGGGCCTTTAATTTTGTTTTTTAAGGAGAAAAGGTAGCTTACCTGATTATTAATATCTATTTTAAACTTTCTTATTTTATCTGAAGTTAGATCTGGAAAAAAGATTAAATAGATTTTTCGGTTTATATAAGAAGAACGCATGATTTAGTGTAATTAAACTATAAAAGGAGTATTTTTGAATGTCTCAAGTTAATCCTAAAGTTCAGATAATCGGGATTGTTGGTATTCCAATTATTCAACCAGACGATGATCTTGGAAAGATAATTTGTGGTGCAGCAGAAAAACAGGGATCCCCCATACTAGACTATGACATATTGGTTGTAGCTCAGAAGATAGTTTCTAAGGCTGAAGGTAGAGTGTATCGTTTAAAGGATATAACACCTTCACCTTTTGCCCGAAATGTTGCTAGAACAACTTGTAAAGAACCTGAACTTGTTGAATTAATCTTAAGAGAATCGAAATCAATTGTAAGGTTGATTGGTGGACATTTAATAACTGAGACAAAACAGGGGTGGGTATGTGCTAATTCAGGTGTTGATAAATCAAATATTTCTGGAGGAGACTCAGTCTCATTATTACCAATTGATTCTGATGAGTCGGCTTCAAGGATTAGAAAAAAAATAAAAGATTTATCAGGATCAGAAATTGCAGTAATTATTTCAGATACTTCAGGTAGACCTTGGCGTATTGGTCATATCGATTTAGCTATTGGTTCTTCTGGAATGGAAGCTACCCTTGATTTGCGGGGTAAGAAGGATCTTTTTAATTATGTTTTAAAAGTGAAGAAAACTGCTATAATAGATGAATTAGCTTCTGCTGCAGAGCTTGTTATTGGTAATGCTGCTGAAAAGATATCTGTTGCTATTATTAGAGGGTATAAATATCCATTAAGTGAGACAGCAAAAGCAACTGATTTAATTATGCCGAAGGAGAACAATCTTTTTCCATGAGAAACATCAAAATGTTAAATTGCTCAGCAATAATCTTGTCAGGTGGCCAATCATCACGTTTTTTAACAAATAAGAGTATAGCAATGTTACTAGATAAACCTCTAATAAACCACGTTGTTGATAGGATAAGGCCTCTAGTTGATGAAGTGCTTGTTGTAGTCGCTTCTGAAGAACAAAAAAGAGTGCTAGAAAATATTTTACATAATCCTATAAGAATAGTTATTGATGAATATTCTATCAGATCCCCACTAGTTGGTGTATTAACAGGGTTTAAATATGCTCTCGGAAAATATTCTATACTTTTACCTAATGATACCCCGTTGATCTCAACCAAAGTAGTATCTCTTCTTTTACAATTAGTAGTTGGTTTAGAAGCCGTGATCCCCATATGGCCAAACAACTACATTGAGCCTCTTCAAGCAATATATGAGACAGAAACTGTATACGAAGCTGCGTTACAAGCATTTGAAGAAAAAAAATATAGGCTTAAAAATATGATTATGAATTTGACAAAGCTAATGTATGTATCTACTACAATCCTGAAAATTTTTAATGGCACACTCAACACTTTTCTAAATGTTAACACGCTTCAAGACATAAAAGAAGTGGAAAATCAACTTCTCTAATCATAAAACGTTGACTATTTTTTTATTAAATCAAGATAAAGAGTAGAATAGTAGTCCAGTTCAAGTATTATTTAGTCTACATCTATGAAAAATAAAGGGATTGGAATATTTTTTTACATTTATTTCATTTTAAAAAAATGATAGGTTTTTTTTTGATTGATGAAGCATGCTTATTCATGTAAATATTGCATATTTTTAAGAAACAAAATTTGTTACCTGAGCTCTATCTAATTACTAATTATGGTTCCTACGGTCGAAAAAAGCGTATTTATCAATATTCTCTACTTGAAAGGTAACATCGAGAGCTAGAGAAAGCTACATTATTGACTTTAACAAGAAAAAGTGGTCTGAAAATATGAAACTTCAAAGAATTAGTTCAGATTTACCTTTTTTCATCTTAAAAAAGTTAAATAATTTTTTTGAAGATTGGAGTTGGAAAATTAATGGTATGGTTTGAGGGGACCATTTTTTCTAGGTTTTTCCACTTTTGATTATGAACACTATCAGGTAAATTTAGAAAAGTCCATATTTTCTCCGCTGAAAAGGGTAAGAAGGGTTCTAGAAGTATCGCGATCGATTTTACGATTTGATTAGCAAAATAAAGCGTCGTCGCAGCATTTTCAGGATCTGTTTTTATTATTTTCCACGGTTCTTTCATGTTAAAATATTTGTTTCCTATCGCGGCTAATTCGATGATTTTTCTTAAAGCATGATGAAAGTTACAAGATTCTATTAAATTCCCTACTTCTTTCTTAGTTTTTATAATCGCTTGAAGAATTTCTTTATCATTCTCCAAAATCTTTCCCGGTTTAGGAATTTTTTTATCAAAGAATTTGAAAGTGAATATTAAAGATCTGTGAATGAAATTACCTAATATATCAGCTAATTCATCGTTATTTCTACGATTGTACTCATCCCAAGAAAAATCAGCATCTTTATTCAATGGAGAAACAACTATAAGATAATATCTGAGGGGATCGGGATCATATTTCTTTAAATAGTCTTCAACATTTATGACCCATCCTCTACTTTTGGACATTTTTTTTCGTTCAAGCGTTAAATACTCACCGGCAATGATTTTATACGGAAGATTATAGTCTCCATGAGCCTTCAACAAAGCAGGCCAAAATATTGCGTGATGATAAATAATGTCCTTTCCAATGAAATGAATCATTCTACCTTCGTCTTCTTTCCAGAAAGATTTCCACTTTTCTTTATCTCCAGAGGACTCAGCCCAATCCACTGTTGACGATAAATAGCCTATTGGAGCATCAAACCAGACGTAAATAACTTTCTTATCAGCACCTTCAACGGGAACTGGAACACCCCAACTTAGATCCCTTGTGATACACCAATCCTTCAGATCATCTTTGAGCCATTGGGATACATAATTCTTCACGTTTGGAGATAATTCATCATTCTCATTGATCCATTCCTTAAGAAAGGTTTGAAAAGCACTTAGCTTGAAGAACCAATGGGTTGTTTCTCGGATTTCAGGTTTTGTTCCACAAGACACGCAATAGGGGTCATTTAATTCACTAGGTTTTAAATAAGTACCACAAACGTCACAAGCATCTCCTCTTGCTTTCTCTCCTCCACAACGAGGGCATGTCCCTTGGATATATCGATCTGGTAAGAATCGATTACATTTTGAACAGTATAGTTGTTTATAATTAGCTTTATAGATGTAGCCTTTTTGAAGAAGTCGAGTAAAGAACTCCTGAGTTAAGGTATAATGTGTTTGAGAAGTTGTTCTACCGAACTTGTCTAGAGAACAACCCATTTGCTTTAAATCTTTGTAAATAGCTTTATGATATTTGTCCACTATCACTTTTGGAGATATATGTTCATTCTCTGCCCGTATTGTAATTGGAGTTCCATGTTCATCTGTTGCACAGATATATATTACGTTCCGATCATTTAGCCGTAAATATCGAACATAAACATCGGCGGGAATATACGTAGAACGTAAGTGTCCAAGGTGGAGCTTATCGTTAGCATAAGGAAGTGCGGCAGTGACTATAATATTTTTGATGAGAAGTAACACCTCGTCAATTGATACTAATAGAAGAATTTTTTTTCTTAATATTAATCTTTCCATTTATTTTTAAGATGACAATAGTGGGATACTGTGGGGGTTAGGTTCCAATTTCGAAACTTTTAATATATGCTTCCTGATCTTCGGTTAATGAATCTATCTGGATATTCATAGTTTCTAATTTCACTTTCGCAATTTCTTTGTCTATCTCATCTGGAACAGTGTAGACCTTATTCTCCAATTTGCCACGATTTGTAACCAAAAATTCTGCAGTTAGTGCTTGTACCGAAAAACTTAGGTCCATAATTTCCGATGGATGACCTCCAAGGATTACAAGGTTGGCTAATCTACCTTCTCCTAGAAGATACAATCTTTTTCCATCAGAAAAAGTATATTCGTCTACGTATTCTCTTACCCGCTTTTTTTTGCTAGACATCTTTTCCAGATCTTTTACGGATATCTCAATATTGAAGTGTCCAAGGTTTGCAAGGATTGCACCATCTTTCATCTTCTCGAAGTGTTTTCCAACTACAACATCTTTACATCCTGTTGAGGTAAAGACCATATCTGCTTCCAAGACAGCCTTTTCCATGGGAAGAACCCTATAGCCATCCATAACGGCTTCTAAGGCTTTCATTGGATTCACTTCAGTTACAATAACATTTGCTCCTAATCCTCGTGCTCGAGTAGCCATACCCCAAGAACAAGGACCATATCCAGCAACTACTACATTTTTTCCTGCAAAGAGTATGTTTAGAGCGCTTATAGCTGAAACTACTCCTTGACCTGTACCATATCTATTATCAAACATTGTTTTCAGAAATGCATCATTCACAGCTATTACTGGAATATTAAGTGCTTTTTTTTCGTACATCACTCTTAATCTATTCACTCCAGTTGTTGTTTCTTCTTGACCCCCAATGATTTTTTCGAGTAAAGTTGACTTCTCTTTATGGGCGATCACAATGAGGTCAGCTCCATCATCTATTAGTATATCTGGTTTATGATCTAGAACAGAATTTATACAATTATAATATTCAGAGTCATTATTACGCCAAGCATATACGTTAAATCCTTCTTTTACTAGAGCAGCTGCAACATCATCTTGAGTACTTAATGGATTAGAACCACACAAAACAAACTTTGCACCTCCAGCTTTCAATGTTTGAGCAAGGACTCCCGTTTCTTTTGTTACGTGTAGACACGCACCTATGGTGACTCCTTTAAGAGGTTTCTCTTTTTCAAATCTTCGTTTTATTTTAGAAAGCGTTGGCATTCTCGACTCAGCAAGGTAGATCGCATTATCACCTTGAGGGGATAAGTCAATATTTTTGATTTGATATTTTGAAGTCAAGTATATTCATCTCTTATGTAATTGTGATATTGAAAAAATAAGAATAGACTAAATTTAACTCTTTAGTTCACAAACTTACTCTATAAAATAAAATGTTCTTAATGATTTATAGTTGATTTGTCGATTCAAACATTTTTGTTATTTAACAACTTAGTTTTACATCAACTAATTCAATCTATTAAAATACACAACTAGTAAAGATGGTTGATTATTGAAGCTTAAAATATAGAGATTTTATGAAGCTATTTTATCGAGAATTTGAATCAGCAAGTATATAACATAGTTATAAATATTTATCTTTCTAATTTCTTTTTCTAATTCATTATATATATCCTAAATAGTTACACTAAATATAGAATTTATTCACCTTATTCAAAAGGATGTAACGTATGAAAGAGTAAAGAGACATGCAATGTATGAACGAAGAAAGTAAAAGATGGTTTGGAGCTTCAACATTATCACTTCTTTTAATTGTTTCAATACTAACAGTGACTTATGCATATGTTGAACCGGACAGTTGGAGTTCTCCATCAATCTGGGTACAAGACACTAATACTTCTACAGGTATTCTTTGGTGTGATGACGCTTCTGGAGCTAGTGGTCAACAAGAACGAGAACTTTTATACATCGGTGTTGATTTTGACGATGATTATTTGTGTGTGCGTTGGGATGTTGAACAGGTTCCTGAAAATATTGAACAAACATATTATGTTCTAGTAATAGCTTTGGGTAGTTCAACAGTAACTGATGTTGCAACGCATTCATTACAATTTGATGTGGATAGATATGGCGAAATGAGTGTATCCATCAGAACATTTAATCACCCAAAATTTGTAACTGAATGGATGAGTAATCCAGATGATTTGAGTGTAACAGAGATTCCTATCGAAGCTGGAGATCTCTATACGATGCGAACTGCATTAGAAGGTCGGTTTCCTTGGTCTGTTTTGACAGGTGGAGTTCCAGTGGATGTTTGGATTATGAAGGCTCAGTCACATGCTTCTGCTTCCGATCAAGGTTGGACAAGTGCGGCTAAAGATGTCATTGATATACAGGATGTGCTAAGTCCACCTGATAATGGTCCTCCAACAATCAGTAATTGTAACGTAGAGCCAAACATTGGTCCTATTGGAACCATTTTTGCGATCAGTATCGATGTTTTTGATAGATCTGGTGTAGATAGTGTTTTTGCCACTATTCAAAGGCCTGATGAGACAAACATAGCTACTATAAGCCTTACAGATCTTTTCAGAGATGGAACTTATACAGGGCTATGGGATAGTTCAGGTGAAAATGCTGGAACATATTGGATTGATATTTACGCAAAAAATTTACTCGATAATAATGGTGAAGCTGACAATGTCTCTACATTTACCGTGATGCAGATCTCGAGTTCCATCACAAGTTCTCCATCTCCAATAAACCTCATCTTAGGAAATGAAATAACGGTCATAGGTTCCCTCAACCCATCTCTCACAGATAAAACAGTAACTTTGACCTTTACAAAACCTGACAGTTCAACATTTACAAGAACAGTTACAACAAACCTAGGGGATTACACAGACACATACATCCCTGATATGGTAGGTACATGGACTGTTTCAGCTAGCTGGGCAGGAGATGTAACTCACGAAGGCGCATCCAGCTCAACATCATCTTTTACAGTGACGAAGATCTCGAGCTCCATCACAAGTTCTTCATCCCCAATAAACATCATCCTGGGAAATGAAATAACAGTCATAGGTTCCCTCAACCCATCTCTCACAGATAAAACAGTAACTTTGACCTTTACAAAACCTGACAGTTCAAC
>JAUWJG010000004.1 GCA_030607815.1 Candidatus Bathyarchaeota archaeon | reverse complement strand
TGGATTTAAGACCAAAGACCGAGCATCCGAAGGCTATGGCTGATCCCCACTGTCCTGCTCCAGTTTCAGTAGTTATTCGTTCTTTTCCTTCTTTCATATTATAGTATGCTTGAGGAACAGCAGTGTTGGGTTTATGGCTTCCTGGGGGGCTCACTCCTTCATATTTATAGTAAATCTTAGCTGGGGTGTTCAATACTTTTTCGAGTCTAACTGCTCTGAAGAGGGGGGTGGGTCTCCAGAGTTTGTAGACCTCTCTTACCTCATCTGGAATATCTATCCATCTGTCTTGGCTGAATTCTTGAGCGATAATCTGTTTTGGGAATAACCGAGGTACAATTCCAGGTCCAGGCGATTTTGTTATTGGATCTATTATAGGGGGTAGTGGTTTTGGTAAATCCGGTAGTATAGAATACCATTGCTTTGGAATCTCTTCTTCATCTAATATTATCTTTTGTAAGACCATATTCTTCACTTCACAGAATACTTATGTTCAAGAAATGTTGTAAAAAGACATATTTAAGACTTATTGTGTAACTTTGTACGATAATGACAAGATTTGAGCTGAAAGAGAAAGTTTTTTAATATTTACCCTTTCCAAGGGTAAAATTGTAAAATTAATCTTAAAAACAGATGTATGCTTCGAAAAACGGGGAAAGCTATCCTGTGGAATAATAAAACTCACAGAAATAAAGATAGGGTCTACTGTGAATAATCAAATTTATATAAAAAAACTTCTTTCTTGACCTGTTTTGTAACTGTTTTAAGTTTACGTGCGAGATTAATTCAAAAAAGATTACTATTTTAAGACTAAATTTTTAATAAAGTTTTAGTTGATTTTAAGAAATTTATAGCATATTACAGAAAATGTAAAAGATTTCATATGGAGTATTCATAAAAAATGGGAGATACTAATTATAATTTATATTTAGTCTAATTTTATTCACTTTTGGTAAAAAAATTATAATTTAAATGAAAATAGTATATAAAATTCGTTGTACCTACTATGATATTTTACAATTATCTTGAAAAATAGGATTATGGTTACCATTCCATATTTTTCAGTATTCATTTCTAGAACTTGCGTATTATTAAACTAATAATTTAAATTCATCACAAGAGACGATGTTTGTATCCTTCAATGCATCCCCTTTTTATTTGTTTTACTAATCGAGTTATCTCTGGTAATGTTTCTTCAGGTGTTATCAAATTTTTCTCGTAAATTTTTGCATATGCACTTCCAACTATGACACCATCCGCACCAGCTGAAACAACCGCTTCTGCATGTTTTCTCTTTGAAATACCGAAACCAGTTAAGATAGTTAAATCAGTATGTTTTTTAACTCTATTGACTAGTTTTAATGTAGAATTGGTCATGTTTTCCCTTGCCCCCGTTACTCCCTCAACATTGATGACATAGAGAAATCCAGATGCAACATCTGAGATTGTCTTTAATCTTTTTTCAGTTGTTATCGGTGTTATCTGTAAGATTATATGTACTCCATTTTTCTTCCCTTCATATAGGAGTTCTTTTGCTTCTTCAATTGGGAGATTTGGAACAATTAATGCTTGTGCTCCGGCCTTTTTAATTTCATCCAAAAATTTTTTGATTCCAACTACATATGGAATATTGTAGTAGGTCGTTACAATTATTGGAACTTTTACGCCGTTTCTTCTCAATCTTTTTATTCCTTGGATGCATTTTGGAGGCGTCATCTCTTTTTTCAGGGCTCTTTCACATGCTTCCTGAAAAGTCGGTCCATCTGCCGTGGGATCTGAGAAGGGAATTCCGAACTCTATCAGATCTGCACCATTTTCAACCATACATTCTATTAATTTCAATGAAAACTCTTCTGTTGGATCTCCATAATAGACGTGAGGCATATGAGCGCCTTCCCTTTGTTCTTTCAATACGCGAAGTTTTTCTTCAAGATTCATAACAATTCCTCATGATCGTTTTAAGATCCTTGCCTCCTCTGCCAGAATAATTTATTACTATAGTTTCATCTTTATCAAATTCTGACCTGTGATTTAAAACGTATGCTATGACATGGGCGGTTTCAAGTGCAGGAATCAATCCTTCGGTTCTACCCATGATTTGGACGGCTTTAAAGACGTCTTCATCTAAGGCATAACAAGCTTTCACTCTCCCTGTTTCACACAGATAAGATATCTCGGGACCTCTTCCAGGATAGTTTAAACCAGCAGCTCTCGTCTTGGACGGCTTGATCTGTCCGTATTCATCCTGCAGAACTTGCATCAATGCACCATGTAGAATTCCAGGTTTACCTAGTTGAAAAGCAGCAGCACTATTGTTAGCTCCTAATGATTCTCCTCCTCCTTCAACAAAGTAAAGCCTTATTTCTTCGTCTGAGATGAACGGTCTGAATGCTCCTATTGCATTGCTTCCCCCACTACCGCATGCTAAAATCGCATTAGGGTGTTTCCCTTCTTTTTCTAGTATCTGTTCTTTTATTTCTATACCGATTATGCTTTGAAAAGTTGCCACAATTTCTGGAAATGGATGTGGTCCTACGGTAGATCCCATGAGGTAATAGGTAGTTTGTGAACAGGTAGTCCATTCTCTTAATGTGTCCGATACGGCATCCTTGAGAACGCCTCCTCCAGATTTTACAGGAGTTACCTTGCCTCCGAGTAGTTTAATCTTGTTTACATTACTAGCTTGACGCTTTATGTCTTTTACGCCTATGAAAATCTCTGTTTCTAATCCACAGATATTACCCGCCATGACAGTAGCCAATCCATGTTGCCCCGCAGCAGTCTCAGTGATAATTCGGGTTTTACCCATCTTCTTTGCTAAGAGAGCTTGTCCTAACGCGTTGTTGAGTTTATGTGACCCTCCGCAAAGTAAGTCCTCCCTCTTCAGGTAAACTTTGCATCCGATGAGTTTACTGAAATTCTCTGCATGATAGAGTGGAGTTGGTCTTCCACCGTAATCACGGAGTAATCCTTCAAGTTTACCTTGAAATGTTTGGGTTGGATAGAATTTATCGAAAGCCTCCTCTAACTCTATGAGTGCAGGCATCAACATTTCATTTACATACTGTCCACCAAATCTTCCAAATCTTCCCTTTTTCAATCTTTATCTCTCCTACATGTTTTTCGAATTACACAAAAAAATTACTTGTCGCTTATCCATAGTTCCTTAACATTTTTTATGAATGCTGAGATTTTAACAGAATCTTTAATCCCGGGTAATGATTCGACACCTGTGCTTACGTCCACTGCATATGGTTTAACCGTACAAATACTTTCTTTTACGTTTTGTGAATGTAAACCACCAGCTAGAATCAGTGGTTTTGAATGAATAACTCGTTTAACTCGTTTACTTAATTTCCAATCATGAACTTTTCCTGTTCCACCATACATTCCGTGAGAGGATGAATCCAGTAATATAGCGTCGAATGATTTGGATGCATCTGAAGCAGCTTCAAGAATGTTTTCTTGATTGACATTGAGAGCTCTAATAATTGAAGTGTTTGGTAAGTTCTTTCGAAGATAGGAAACGTTTCGTATGTTTTCTCCATGGATTTGTAGTGCATTTGGGCTTAACTTTTCACAAGTTCGAATGATTTCCTCAAGATTTTTCGGAACCATAACTAACACACTTTTAACAAAGACAGGAACGCGTCTGATTAATTCTTTAGCCTTATTCAGGGATAAGTTCCTTGGAGATGAAGGTACACCGACGATAAATCCAATAGCATCAACACCTAAATCCGACACTATCTTTACATCTTCTTCTCTAGTTATTCCACAAATTTTTACTTTCACGGTTCTCATATAGCTAAGACAAGCTCCTTAATTTTACTTGAAATATCCTTCGCTGTCATGAGCACAGTGCCCACTAAGAAACATTGGACACCAATTGAATGAAGGCGCTGGATGTCCGTAGGAGTTTTTATGCCACTCTCACTCACCACAACTTTCTGTTTTGGGTTTATTTTCTGTAGGATTCTGTGAGTAGTGTTCAAGTTGACGTTCAATGTTCCAAGATTCCTATTATTGATACCGACTAGGTCAGCTTTGGTTTCCAATGCTGATGAGAACTCATCTTCTGTGCGAGTCTCTAATAATACCTCTATGCTTCTGGAGTTAGCATATTCAATCATGTCATGAATATCACATTCACAGTACCCTCTATCAAAGAGGGCTTTAATGAGAAGAATAGCATCTGCGCCAATAATCGATGCCGTATCGATTTGACATCGGCTTAGGATTATGTCCTTCATGAGAAGAGGATGTTCAACCTTCTTCCTCACTTTAATGAATATGTTTATTGTTCCCATGAAATGTTTTGGCTCAGTCAGAATTGATATTGCAACAGCTCCACTCTTCATCATTTTTTCTGCTGTGGATTTTACATCAAGCTTCTTTCTGATTACGCCGAGGGTTGGTGAGGCACGTTTTATTTCTGTGATTATAGCTGCATGATTGAAAGCAAGTATGGATTTCTTTAAACTTAACGGTTTATGTTTACTTTCAATTTGAGTTGTGTAATAGCCTTCACTAATAGTTTTTTTCGCATTCTTTGCTAATATGTCTAGGAAATCAGCCATATATGGATTCCAACCTTTCAAGTTTTGATAAGTCCCCATTGCTTCTTTTGATCAATCTTTTTAATCTCTTGTAGGCTTCACCATTAACAATTGATTCACGAGCTAATTCAATGCCTTCACTGAAATCTTCAGCTTTTCCTCCCAATATAATACCCGCTCCCGCATTAACGAGAACAATATCTTTCTTCGGATTGGTTGTATTACATTTCCCCATTAATATTTTAAAACAGGTTTCAGCGTTCTCATCCGGTGTACCCCCACTAATTTCTTCTGGTTTCGCTTGTCTAATGCCTAGACCTTTAGGTGTAAGATACGTGGTTAGAACTTCATCTTCCTTTAGCCAAGATAGAGCAGTTTTTCCAATTGTAGAAATTTCGTCTAAACCATCCATTCCATGAACCACCATAGCTTCTAAGCAACCCAGCTTTCTCAATGAATGTGCAAGAGGACTCACTAACTTATCGTTGTAAACACCTAGCAATTGACTATCAGCATCTGCCGGGTTTGAGAGGGGGCCAAGAACGTTAAACACGGTTCTGATACCTATATCTCTCCTAGCTTCCACTGCATATTTCATAGCTGGATGGAAAGTCGGAGCGAACATGAAGCCTATTCCCACATCTTCAATTGTCTTCTTAACGATCTTAGGTTCTAAATTAAGGTTCAATCCAAGCTTTTCCAACACATCGGCGCTACCGCTCTTACTTGTAAACGAGCGATTTCCATGTTTAGCTACTGAAATTCCAGCTCCCGCGACAACGAAAGCAGCTGTTGTACTAATGTTGAAAGTCTTTACTATATCCCCGCCAGTACCACAAGTATCTAGGAGCCTTCCATTAACTTTTGGATGGATTCGTTTGCAAAAAACTTTCATCGTATTAGCTAATGATGTAATCTCTTCTATGGTCTCTCCTTTTATTCTCATAGCTGTTAAGAACGCAGCTATCTGTGCATCTGTGGTCTTGCCGGACATGATTTCTTTCATGACTTCTCTCGCTTCTGTATAACTGAGATTTTTCTTCTCAACAAGTTTCTGAATACATTCTTTGATCAATTTGTTTTCACTTCCAATCCAGAAAGTTCTTAATAATCTTCATTCCATCTTCGGTCAAGATTGATTCTGGATGGAATTGTATACCTTCTATAGGATAGACGATGTGGCGAATCCCCATCACTTCTGAATCATCCAGAGCTTCAGCAGTGATTTTGAGACATGAAGGAATAGTTGTCTTTTCTGCGACGAGGGAGTGGTAACGTGTTGCTCGGAGGGGATTACGAACATTTTTGAATATTGTTTTGCTATCATGTTTAATCATGCTGGTCTTGCCGTGCATGAGTTTTTTTGCTCGAACTATTTTTCCACCGAATACGTGTACTATTCCTTGGGCACCCAAACAGACACCTAGAGTGGGAATTGTGGGACTCATCTGTTTGAGGATTGCAGAACATATTCCAAAATATTTAGGGTCTTCCGGATTACCTGGGCCGGGTGATATAATTATTCTGTCTGGTTTCAATTTCTTTGCTATGTCGATGGATAATTGGTCGTTCCTGTAGACTATAGGTTCCCCACCGAGTTCTCCAACATATTGGACCAGATTATAGACAAATGAGTCGTAGTTATCGATGACCAGGGTCTTCATAGTCAGTTTTCTCCTGAAACTTCTAGAGCCTTCATCAAAGCATGTGCTTTATAGTCTGTTTCATACCACTCTTTCTCGGGATCTGAATCAGCGACGATGCCTGCGCCGACTTGAATGTATGCTTTGTTTCCGTTGGCGATGAGGGTTCGAATTGTAATGGCGAAGTCACTGTTTCCATTGAACGAAAAGTAGCCTACAGCTCCAGCATAAGGACCTCGCCTCGTCGGCTCAGCTTCCTCGATGATTTCCATAGCTCTAACTTTTGGGGCACCAGATACAGTGCCTGCTGGGAGAATTGCTCGTAAAGCATCATAACTGTCACATCCCAATCTCAATTTACCCGTTACTCTAGAGACAATATGTTGTACATGACTGTATTCATGGACTTCCATGAATTGTGGAACGTGAACACTTCCATATTCTGATACTCGTCCAATATCATTCCTGGCCAAATCAACGAGCATTACATGCTCAGCTCGTTCCTTAGGATCAGACAATAATTCCTTTGCTAATGCCTTATTCTTATCCTTATCATTGAGACGTGGTCTAGTGCCTGCTATCGGGTACGTTTCAACGATCCCATTTTCAACTCTTACGAGCATCTCTGGGCTGGACCCAACGATCTGTCTATTTTTCATTTTAAGGAAATACATATAGGGTGATGGATTAATACTTCGAAGGGAACCGTAGAATTGGATGAGGTCACCATTAAAAGTGAATCCATATCTTTTAGAAAGAACAACTTGAAGAATGTCACCCGCGGTTATATACTCCTTAGCTTTCATAACTTCTCTCTCGAAGCGTTTTTGGGACAAATTTGTTTTGGGCTTTGAGTATGTTAAAGGTTTAATTTCCGCTGTGGACTCCATTAAATCTTCAAGATCTCTTGTACGGTCCTGAGTTAAGTGATAGTAATAGGTGGCTCCTTTTATATGGTCAAACATAATACCGTCATCGTAGATTGCTAGTTCGATTTCTGGAAAGTTTAGATCATCTTTTGCAATTTTAGGTAACTGCTCCCAGTATCGAATCGCATCGTATGAGATATATCCAATTGCTCCCCCAATGAATCTTAAACCATATAGTGGTATAAAATTACGTTCTATGATTTCCTTAATTTTCGGAAGTGGATCATCTACTTCTTCTTTGATAGTGGTATGCTCCCGCCGATCATCGACTACTAGTTCCCCATTTTTAAATCTAATGACGGATTGGGGGTCAAACCCGATGAAGGAATATTGGGCTAGCTTTTTCGGTCCTTCCATAGACTCTAGGAGATACACGTAATCATAATTGGTGTAGATTTTTGAGAAAAAATCATAAGGTAAAGAAATAAATGATATTTTTTTAAACTTCATTTCGGTTGAACTCCACTTTACTTTTTATGTTTCGGAGCTGAATATAGTTCTCAATTATTTTTCCCCTCAACTACATTATGAATGTACAATGTGATGTATTTATGTCATATTTTAAACTTTCGTGTACAATTCTGTACATTATTTCGTGTGTGTGATCTTATTATTTTATCAACTGATTATACCAACGTTGAATGGTAAGATTTACCGAAAGAAAATTTGAACGATTGATAAAGAATCTAAATTTCACGTATTGAATTTACGAGTTTAGATAAGCATCACGAGAAATGAATTAAAAAAAATTTACTTTACAAATAGGGATGAAAAATCTAAATTGCTTCAAGAGAATTATTATATAACGAAAGTATGATCTAACGCAAATTTATAAGAATACAATAGAAACATTCTAACGATATAATTAAAGTCTTAAGCAAACTACATACATTTTTTGATTGCAAGGTTAATGCAAACCCTAAAATAGAACAATATGTCTTTTATTTTTATAAGTCAACATCTATACTATTCCTTATTTTTTCTCAACAGGTTTGAGAGTTTAAAAAATAAATAGTATTCAAGATTATTTTTAAAAAAAGTAGGAAACCTTCTTATAGGATTAATACGTGCCTTATTTATTCTATATTACAACAGGGGACAAAGAGGATATATGTTTGATATAAAACTCCTCAGGGAGAACCCTGAATTAATCAGGGTCAATCTTCGCAAGCGAAGAGACTTGGAAAAAATATCTTGGGTTGATGACGCTTTAGCCTATGATGTGAAATGGAGAAAGACTCTCACTGATATTAATCTACTTCGAAAAAAGAGGAACATACTCACTGAAGAAGTTTCTATGCTTAAAAAGGAACGAAAAGATGTAACAGAAAAAATAAAGGAAGCGCGAAGGATTTCGGCAAATATTCCACATCTTGAAAATGACGTTAAAGTATATAGGGCGAAAATTGATTACATTCTCATGCGTTTACCCAACATAATGCATGCTACTGTTCCCTTTGGTGAGGACGATACTGGAAACGTGGAGATTAGGCGATGGGGTGAAATCTCCAACTTCAAGTTTAAAGTGAAGGATCACATCGATCTCGCGTTAGCCTTAGATCTTGTGGATTTAGATCGTGCTGCAAAAGTTTCAGGGGCCAGGTTTTACTATTTAAAGAACGAATTAGTTCAACTCAACTATGCCTTAATCAAGTATGCTTTAGATTTTATAGTTGAAAAAGGTTTCACCCTCTATCAGCCACCTTATCTGTTGAAGAGGAAAGCTATAAGTGGCGCTATAGCCCTATTCGATTTCGAAGATGTAATATATAAAATTGCAGATGAAGATCTTTATCTAATAGGCACGTCTGAACATGCCTTATTAGCCCTCCATATGGACGAGATCCTCAACGGAAACGACTTACCTCTGAAATATGCGGCTATAAGCACTTGCTTTCGAAAGGAAGCTGGATCGCATGGCAGAGACACAAAAGGCATCTTTCGCGTTCATCAATTTGAAAAGATTGAACAGTTCATCTTCAGTAATCCCGAAGATTCATGGGCGGAACATCAACGTCTCATAACTAACGCAGAAGAATTCTTTCGTCAACTAAAATTACCATATCGCATAGTCAACGTTTGTAGCGGTGACCTTGGCATAATGGCCGCGAAAAAATATGATTTAGAAGCTTGGCTTCCTGGACAGAATATGTACCGGGAAATGGTCTCGTGTAGCAACTGCACTACTTACCAAGCTGTCAGAGCAAAAATTAGGTATCGAGATAAATCCAACGACCCAACTGATTACGTTCACACTTTGAACAGTACTTTAGTGGCAACTGAAAGGACGTTAATAGCTATAATGGAGAATTATCAACAGGAAGACGGTTCCATCAATATCCCAGACGTACTTGTACCATACATGAAAGGTATATCGGAGATAAAACCTTAGATACTTAGTGTTTCATGTTAATCTAAATACGTGATCAACCTCATTTTATAAGGGATAATCTTGATTTGCTTAGGTATTGAATCAACTGCACACACATTTGGTATTGGTTTAGTTTCTTCAAGTGGAAAAATAATTGTTGATATAAACGACACTTATCAACCTCCACCAGGAAAGGGAATTCATCCTAGGGAAGCAGCTCAACATCACTGTGAGGTTGCACCTAAAGTTCTAAAACAAGCACTTCAGAAATCAAAGATTGAACTCGAGAAGATTGATGCCATAGCTTTCTCCGTTGGACCGGGTTTGGGTCCATCACTTCGTACTGGGGCTACAGTGGCTAGAGCTCTAGCTGTTTGGCTTGAAAAACCTTTAATTCCTATCCATCATGCTATAGGACATATTGAACTTGCCAGTCTTACAACAGGTGCCAAAGACCCTCTTGTGATACTTGTTTCCGGAGGTCATACATCTATTCTCGCCTTTGGTGATGGATACTGGCGAGTCTTCGGTGAAACACAGGATATTACTTTGGGTAATCTCTTGGATATGCTCGCGCGAGAAGCAAAATTTTCTTCACCAGGCGGATCTGTTATCGAGTCTTTAGCACATAAAGGGGAAAAATATCTTGATTTACCTTATGTTGTAAAAGGTAACGATGTTTCCTATTCTGGTCTTCTAACCGCTGCTAGTAAGATGTATAAGGCTGGAAGTAAATTAGAAGATGTCTGTTATTCAGTACAAGAGGTGTCCTTTGCTATGCTTTCGGAAGCTGCTGAGCGGGCTTTGGCACATACTGAGAAGAAGGCTGTCTTATTAACCGGCGGCGTCGCTGCTAACAAGAGACTTCAACAAATGCTTAAAATAATTTCTAAGGAACATCAAGCTGATTTATTCATTGTTCCAAAGATTTATAGTGGAGATTGCGGTGCTCAGATTGCATGGACCGGTATTTTAGCCTGTCAAAGTAGCATAAAAGTTAATGTAGATGAGAGTTTCATTAAATCCAAGTTCCGACTCGATAAAGTGTTTATTCCCTGGCGATAAGTTGGTGGAAGAATGGTCCTCCTTAGAAAAGGCGCTGAAGCTGAATTATACCAAGAATCTTGGTATGGCTTAAACATTGTCAGAAAGGTTAGAAAGGTTAAGACTTACAGACATCCTAAACTTGATCTTAAGATTCGTAAGTCAAGAACTGGACGAGAAGCTCAGATTATGCATGAAGCGAAAGGAAGTGGAGTTCCAACACCCTTAATTTTTATGGTTGATATGACCTCTACCACCATCATAATGCAATATGTAGCGGGTTCACGTGTTAAGGATCTTTTACATTTTCTTTCATCCATCGAGAGGCTGCGCCTATGTTCTCAAATAGGTCAATTAATCGGGCGATTACATAGAAATCGAATCATTCATGGAGATTTAACCACTTCAAACATGATTCTCTCTAAAACAGGTAAACTCTTCTTCATAGACTTTGGTTTATCTGAGCACTCTGAGGAATTAGAGAAACGTGGAGTTGACCTCCTTCTCATGAAGAGAGCCTTCTATAGTACTCATTATTCTTTTGCATTTGAATGCTTTAAGGCTATAACTGAAGGCTATGCTGTGGAGATGGGTGAAGAAGCTTGTAAAAATGTGATTGAGAGGGTTAATAAAATCAGTAAGCGGGGTCGGTACGAATCAAAAAGATAATCCTTGTTCCTTCAATGTAACCTTAAATAATTTTTTTGTTGATCTTGTCCATCTTCAGAAAGTCATTGTTTATTTTTTTTAATAATCATTCTTTAGTAGGTCATAGTTTTCTTCCAAATACAGACTACCTCAAAGTAGCAAATATTTAATAACGGAGTTACAAAAGCATGTTATATCTCTTCCAATTAGAAAACCGTTAATTTCTCTCTGAAGTGAAATCTATGTCCAAAACTGTTAAGAAAACACACCTTCTTCTTTTTGCAACAGGTAATATCCATAAAATCAAAGAAGTTCAACATTTTTTGAGAGACTATCCAATAGAAATTAAAGGTGTAGCTCTGAAAGGTAAGGAGATACAAGGAGAAACTGTGGAAGAAATCGCTGAATTCAGTGTCTTACAAGCTTCAAAAAAAATTGGAAAACCCATCTTTACTGAGGATACAGGATTATTTATCAAACTGTTAGGTGGCTTTCCAGGACCTTTTTCATCATATGTTTATAAAACCATAGGAATTACTGGCGTTTTAAAACTTTTAGAATCTGTTAAAGATAGAAGCGCTGAATTTAGATCGGCAATTGCCTTCTGTGCTCCAGATATAGATACTGTTTGTTTTCTCGGAACTTCTTCTGGTAAAATATTAATCAAAGAACAGGGTATTCACGGTTTTGGATTTGATCCTATTTTTGAGCCTGATGATGGAAAAAATAAAACTTTTGCTGAGATGGAAATTGAAGAAAAGAACCGAATATCTCATAGAACACGATCTATGAGGAAATTTGTGACGTGGTATCTGAAACATTATAACTAGTTTAATAGTGCAAGAAAATTCTTCTTTCAATCACTTGTTTTTGCCAAAGTTATGATCTGTCTAAATAATTTTAGCACCTACAGGTGCATCTTTTACAATTAACCATGATGGTTTACCATTTACATCAGCCGCTAACAACATTCCCTGAGACATCACTCCAGCGATCATTTTAGGTGCAAGATTGATTATAGCCACAAATTTTTTATTCAAAAAGCTTTCGGGTGTATAGAATTCTCCTCCTCCTGCAACAATTGTTTTAGACTCACCTGACCCAATGTCGATAATTAATTTTAATATTTTAGTTTTACCCGGAATCGCTTCTGATTTCAATATTTCGACGATTCGAATTTCTAACTTCTCAAAATCTTCATAAGAAACAGTTTTCATTCAAATAACCGTACAAAAATAGATTTATCCCAATATTATAATCTTATTCATTAAAATCTGCGTGATTTAGGTTAAAAGAACTTAATCTCAGTGATATCATGTATGATCTATCTTCATTTTCCCTCACGGATCTGAGTATGCCCTTGGTACCCATTTTCTAAAGAGTTCTTTCAATTTTTCTATTGAATTTAGAAAAAAATTGATACAAAATTTTCTTAATAAAGCAATAAAACTTTATAAGAGGAAGCTCTAATAATGCGACGTCTTAGGAGAGATATTCTATTAATTATCACGTAAAATTATGGAGGAAAACATTTGACCCGCCGAGGAAAATCCCGTTCCAGACGACCTTTAAGTAAAAGGCCACCTGCATGGTGTAAATACAGTCCTGAGGAAGTTGAAGCCTATGTTATCAAACTTACAAAGGAAGAAAATCCCCCGAGTAAAATCGGAGTTATTCTCAGAGATCAATATGGCATTCCTCTTGTCAAGCCAATTGTAGGAAAATCAATTACGCAAATTATTCTGGATAGCGGTATAGAGATTCCTATTCCTGAAGACTTAACTAATTTGCTTCAGAAAGCTTCAACCCTCAGTAGGCATTTGAATAGGAATCGAGCTGATGTTTTAAACAGGAGATCTTTACAATTAATCGCAGCTCGGATACGTCGTTTAGCTAAATACTACCGAAGGACCAATAGCTTACCTCAAGATTGGAAATACATACCTCAAATTGAATATGTATGAACCAGGCGGTAGATTGGTTGATGATGACGGAAAATATTTTTTAAGGATTTTTTCATCAGAATAACACACATAGCTAATACTATTAAGAAACGTTTGATCCCTACGAATTCATCCGAGTTATCTTCCATATAGATGCAGATGGATTAGCAACAGCAAGTATTTTAGGTAAAACACTTTAAAGAGCTGAAGCTTTCTTTAGAAAAGTGTTGTAAAGCAACTTAATGAAAAAATAGTTAATTAACTTATCAGCGAAGATCAATCACTACTACTTTTTATAGATTTATGGTGTGGAAGCCTTGACTTTTTTGATGCTAAGTTTAAAGATTGCGAATTAATAATTCTTAGTCATCTCAAGCCAATGGATGAAACTGTTCCTCTATTTATCCATGTAATCCCCATCTTGCAAGTTACAATAATGCTCGAGAAATAAGTGGCACTGGAGTCACCTACTTATCCGCAAAAGCCATAGATAACACTAACATTGATCCAGCTCCTCTAGCCATTGTTGGCGATCTTGGGGATTCACAAGATAAGTATGATGAAAGAGGATTGATAGATCTCAATGAAAACATAGTAGACGACGTAGTGAATGCAGGATGCGTAAGTGTTGAAAATGATCTTTTTTTTTCGGAAGAGAAACGAGACCAATTCATAAAGTTTTAGTAAATACTACACACCCTTTCATTCAAGATTTGAGTAATGCTGAGGATAAATGTCTTGGTTTTTTGAATAATTTAGATATTTAACTTAAGGTTTACGATTGATGGAGAGTCATCAATAATCTTACAGTTGAGGCGAAAGAGAAAAATTTTCTAAAAATAGTGACATATCTTCCATCAAAGGAGTCACCTGATTCAGAAGTCTTAAGACTCATCAGCAAAATCTATACACTAACTCATGAAGACAGATTTAACCCGATGTGAGATTGGCGAGAATACGCTTTATTCTTGATTACCCATGATCGCTTGAGGGCGGGTGGTTTAGGTTTAACAGTAATGAGGGGTAGTCGTGGTGAAATCTTAGATGAAGCTCTCAAGATTCTCGTTACTTATAAGAAGATGTGCTCTCAATACTTGAATTGGGTAATATATACTCTTAACGTTTTAAGGAAACTCAAGACTATATACATCATCGATGGTTCTAATAAACTAAATGAATTAATCATAGGTACAATAGCTAGCATACTCTCTAGTAGTTATCTAAAAGAGAGATGCCCATCATCGCCTTAACTTCGGCTGAAGATGGAATGGTAAAGGTTTCTGGGAGAAATCCTTCATGGTTTCAATATGGGTAAAATCGATCTAGTTCAATATTCCGCGAAATCTCAACAAAATTTAACGGTAGAGGTGGGAGAGACAATGTTGTTGCTGGTGCACTTTTTCCAAAAGAGGCTGAAAACCAATTTGTCAGATCTATTAACAAACTTGTTGGTTCAATTTATCACACTATAAACACTGATTGATCTTTATTTTTTGTCAGAAAAGTTGAGATTAATTTTCTAACTCAACCTAACCTATGGTTACCAACTTAAAATAAACTGTAACGTTACATTTCTAACAAGTTACAATAATTTAGCTTGAAATATTGCATCGTTTAGGATCGGTTTCTTTCCAGACCAACAGTACGTACACAGATTTTCTTCTTTTAGAATTGTATTTTCTGGAGCTTCAATGATGGCTTTAATCATGTCATCTAGAGAGATAAATTTTAGAGATATTGTTCCTATGGCCTCTTGAATTATTGCGTTCAACATTTGATATTTTTTAGACGACACCTCCAGATATTCGCTTATATCCTTTGGTTCTCCTCCCTCAATTTTCTTTACAGCTCTCCAAGCTATTAGATCTGACCTCTTCGTAGTTTCGTCGAAATAACATGCAAATAGTTGCGGTGGCGATCCTATTCTGGCGTGAACTTCTTTTGGTCTATGTGGCTGAATCTTGTCCTTGAGATATCTTTTCAGTTGGGTACCCCTTCTTATCGAATCGTCTACAAGAATTATTGATTGATCCCGAATTATCTGAGGATTAGATACCTGTTTATAGTAGGCAACTAGCTCTCTCGTAGACTGTTGGGGAGGAATGTAACTTCTACCCCACGCAGCTGTAAACTTTATTACTGGTCTTCTCAAAGGAGCCATTGATTCAAAGGTTTCTGTTAAATCATCCTTTAATTCATCCGAGTTAATTATTCCCTGTATAAAACGATTAACGATTTTTTTCGCTTTTTTAATTCCTAGTTTTAGTTTCCCTTTAGCATAACCGTGTGCATGTGGAATCCCTGAATCTGCAACACCCATGATTAGGGAAGGTTTAATATTATCATTTTGTGCAAGAAAATCTCCACATCTCTCCCTAACAATTTCACCACTTATCCCATAGTGACAAGATGTTGGAAAATCAAAATATACATGTAAAAATGGGCAGAATACAATTTTTTCTCGACTTTTCATCTTTGTTTTTATGCTTAATTCATTTATTGAAACTATATCTTTGTATTCTAGATATGTCTGAATCTCATAATTCAAGTTAGCAAAAGCACTCGTTTCTGAGGTAACCGCAAAATTATCTCCTTTAACTGTTGTCTTTTTTCCTAGAACAAGTGGGAAAACGCCACTAGATGCATAGATACACCTCTCAGTTTCAGACAATAATATAAGAGATATTGTTCCGTGGATTTTATCATACATTTTGGTGATGCCTTCGGTTATATTTACACCTTTACAAATCAGCTCACCTACTAATTCTGTTTGATTAACTTTACTTGAACCCTCTTTAAATGATATGCCATTTTCAATTATTTCTTCAATCAGTGTATCTGCATTTTTAATAAAACCGTCTGTACATAGCGCAAATGTGCCGAGCTTAGATCTAAAAACGAGAGGTTGTTTATCTTCTTCTCGAGAACTTATCACTCCTATGCCTAAATTACCTTTCTGTTTATCAAAATCATCTTTGAACTCTGTCTTAAAATGACTATTTGTAATTTCATGACATATCGGCTTAGTAATTGTATCCGATAAAACCACTAAACCTCCAATTGTGGTACCTAAATGTGAATGGTAATCTATTCCATAGAATAGATCAGTTATACAATTCTCCCTTGAAACTACTCCAAAGAGACCGCCCATTTTCTATCCCACAATTATTTATTATTTACTCCAAGTCTACAAAACATAACATCAATATTAACAACGAATGAAATTCATTCGTCTATCGATACAATTTAATCCTTTAAATTCTTTCTTTATGTATTTCTGTCAAAACAGTTTTTCTTTTTTTCTAAAAATAAAAAATCTTTCTTTTTCAATGTATTTCGTTAACAAAATAAAAAAGGTTAAGGTATGCTCAGTTCTCAAGATCTAAATCATTTTTTCATATGGGCCAGAGTCGTCATAACATACCCAACTCAAATTATCTCATTGCAGAAATAAAAATACTGTGGAACTACAATGAATCAGCATCAGACTCACAATTTTTCAGTTTCATCCATCTAACTTTAGACGAGATGGTTAAATCATTAAACTTTTATCACTTCTGTAATGCCAACTCTGCCTGTCTTAAAATTTAGCAGCATTCATCATTTCTCTTATTAACACTATCTAAACTTAAGTATTCATCATGTTTTCTCAAGAATTAACGGAGACCGTTATCAAGAAGCATGATAACATTCCTTTTTTTAACGCTTCAAAAAATATGAGAAAACTTGTTTGTGTATCTGTAATCTTCACAATCAATTATTAAATACTTATCCATTTTTGTATCATCATAAGCCCTTAGAATAAAGACGTTGGAATGAAAATAAGGTCTTCAGGAACCTTCATTTTTTTTAGTATATTAATAGCATAATCTGTTTTTCCAATCATTAATCGTTGGTGAGCGTCACTTCCAATAGACAGTTTCACTCCTTTCTTCACACAATATTCGACAAATCTTTCATCTGGAACCTTCCAAGCACAATTAAGTTCAACTGCAACTCCCTCATCACAGAAAGCGTCGACTACACTCTCAATCCAATCTTTAGTTATCTTTCTATGTGTTTCTTTTCGAATAATCTCTGGGAGCCACGATGCGTGAGCAATAACATCCAATATACCACTCTCCATGGATTTTATTAAAGTTACTCGAACTTTCTCAACAAATCTTTCGGGATCCCATATTGGACTATAATCACCCCAAAATTTTATGTTGTTAATTGAATGTAAACCTCCAATGACAATGTCCAGTTCTTTCACCTTATTTTTAGAGATTGAGACGGTTCCATCCTGAAGTATCTCAACTTCTACCCCTTTAAGAACCGTGAAATTATTGAGTGTTTGCACATATCTTGAAAATTGACTTCGAGTAATTCTATTTGATCGATATTGTACCTCACTATAATGGTCTGTTATAGCTACAATCTTTAAACCTTTAATCTCAGCTATTTTAACTGCTTCTTCAACAGAATAATTACCATCAGAAAATGATGTGTGAATGTGAAGATCAATTCTTTCAATAAGGAGGGAATCTCTACTAGACAATAATACTTTATTCTCCTTTTTTCTAACCATAAATCAGAGGCGCTAGATCAGGAGAAAATGTAAAACATGCGAAAAAAATTACTACTAACAATAGGGCTATGATTTTCCTCTTCTTTGAGAGTGGCGACACCTCATCTAATAATTCTGGATGTTTTCCACCTAGAAGAAATATTGCCAATATTGCCATTACCCACCATCCAGTTAAAGCCATCACACCCATCATTATGTATGATATTCTACGATGCCATTTTGGACCAAAGACGGCTCTGGATACGTGGCCACCATCAAGTTGTCCTATTGGAAAAATGTTAAGAAATGTTAGAAGAGTTCCCAACCATCCCGCAATAGCGATTGGATGAAGAAAATAACTATAGCTATTTTGACCCTGAAAGATAAAAGGTTTAAGAAACATAAACAAAGCAGGAAGAATAATAGATTGACCAGAACCCATCGTCAACTCTATTCTAGCATATTCCTCCATACTCACAGGAACTGACCAAGAGTACCCTAGAAAAGAGACGATTACGGCAACAATGAAACCAACAAGCGGTCCGGAAATACCTATGTCAAACAGTTCATTTCGATTCAACGTTTGACTTTTCTGTCTTATGATCGCGCCAAAAGTTCCTAAAGGAGAAAGTCCTGGTATTCCCGGTATAAATAAGGGGAGCGTGGTCTTAATGTTATGTCTTCGACAAGCAATATAATGTGCCAATTCATGCAGACCTAATATGCTCATCACGGATATTGTGTATGCTGCTGTAAGTCCATAGAGATTAACTGTATCGTCTCTTCCTAAAATCTTTAAAAGATCGATATAGCTAGAAGCGTTGAAGTAACCTGATATAGTGACAGTTATTATTGTTGCAATGAATAGGATTAAGGGATAGTTTAATGTAAATGATTTTTTTAAAGGAACAGACTGAAGTTTACTTAATTGAGTTGTTAACTGTAGGTATTCACCATTCTTGCGAATATTTACTTCTATTCCTTTTACGTTAAGTTTAGTTCTTATCCGTTTTAACTTCTCCTCAAGTTGAGGTTCAGGAATTATGATGAATGTTGGGGTCTCTTCTCTTATGTAAGCATCTTTAATTTGGAATTCAGCTTCCACAAGATCTTTAATATCCAAATAAATAGAAACCGTATCTCGATTAGCCATACTTGTCATCCAATTTCAAACCAAAGAGACACACTTATCCTAATATAAACATTCTCTCTTCATTTAATTCCCTTTTCCAATCACACATAATCTTATAATATTCCTTAATCCAATGCAACTGAAAGCTTCTAACATAGCCATATTATCATGAATTCAGCGTTTATAAAGTCTATAAAATTATAAGCTTTAAATAACCTATCTCTTTTGTTTTATGTAAACCAATCCTAATTTTATGAAATAATCCTTTTCTCAAAGATTTATCTCGATTTCAGAAATTACTATAAACCTACTATCAATAAACATATTATCTTAAAGGTTGAACGATTTGTCGTTAAAAAAAATGATTAAAAGCTTTCGAGAAGAACTCAAAAGGAAATCTATTGTTCGAGAAGAACTTTTTTCAACTTCAAGGAAAATTACGTTTCTTTCTAAACTGTCAATTATGGCTATACATCGCGATGACTTTTCAAATGCAAAAGAAAAATTGTCTGAAGCAGAAAAAATGTTGAAAAAGATGAATGATCTTACTTCAATCCACCAAGAACTGATAACTGGTTCTATGAGAATAGCGTATCAAGAGTACGCTGAAGCCAAAATCTTTCTCAAGATTGTAGAACACGATATATTCCCTACCCCTCATGAAATAAATATTCCGACTATTGCATACCTCCTAGGTCTTGCTGACGCTATTGGTGAGTTTCGGAGGAGAGCTTTAGATTCTTTGAGGAAGAACAGATCAGAAATTGCCGAAATCTCTCTCCAATACATGGAAAATATCTACTTAGAACTTATCTCTCTTGAAGGAGCCTACCGTTTAATCCCTGAACTAAGACGGAAATGTGATATTGCTCGCCGTCTTATAGAACTAACAATGGGGGAGCTTTCAACTGAAACAAGAAGAAGATCATTAGAGAAAGCTATATATCGTCTTGAGAAAAAGATATCTGTCGAAAAAGATACAGATAACTCTGGAGACGATATTTAACTTTAAAAGATTTTATTGGGACAACAAAGCCACCAAACATGGAACGATGCTGTTCTATCCTCTTTGAAAGCTAAGTCAATTCATACTATATACATTATTGGTTTTCTAGTGTTATCTTTTACGAGTATTCTCTTGACAATCTTCTTCTCCACACCTTACAACTCCACTAAATCCTGAAGTAACATGCAAGTTATTTTCAGTGTTGATTTCCATTGTCTTATTTAATGTACACCTTAACAATTATCTAATTTGCCTCTTTTATTAACAAAATATTTAGAACTCTAGTAGTCGTTTATTGATCTCTCTTAAATTCTATATTCTAAAAAAGAG
>JAUWJG010000078.1 GCA_030607815.1 Candidatus Bathyarchaeota archaeon | reverse complement strand
GTTGTCATCTTCTTCTCAACACATGGAAGTGTAGATCAACTACATCTGTATGATGATTTCTTAGGAGAACGTGAACTCTCTAACATCTTTTTAGATTTTGAATCTCACAACATCCTCGTGATAGTTCTTGCTTGTTACTCAGGAAGTTTCTTGAATGTTGATGCCCTAATTAATTACGGTATTATCATAACAGCTACTCAAGCAGACGAAGTGGGCTATGACATGATCTCTTCTACAAACACTATCTTCACTTAATATTTTATAGATCAAGGAATGTCTCAAGGTTTAGCTGACAAAAATTCAGATGGGGAGTATCAATTCAAGAAGCTTTCAAGTACGCCTATGAAAAGTGTGCAGATCCTTCTATTGCAATAACGCCAACTCATCCGCAGATGATTGATCAATATGATGGAGACTGTTGCCTGAACTCTTTAATCCATGCGTCTTGGTTCACTAACTTGGTGACGGTGATGACTGTTTTAGTCTTAGAATACGCAATACGAATCAAAAAAAGCGGTATTAAGCCTCTAAGGCAATAATGTGATGTTTATAAAGTAATCATGTAACCTGAAATTTGTTTCCTCGTCTTCCATTCCAAATAAATATTTTCGTGTTTTCTCAACCTGTTCAATGCAACAGTGTAAATGAAGCGATATTTTTCGTTTTATCTTCACACTCGGTTAGTTGATCTAGCAATTTTCAAGATCATACTTGAGTATTCCTAAAAAATATTCATCAACACATAGGTTAAGAGATAACTTTTTTTATTTTTTTAAACTGAAAGAAGTGCGGAGGTTTCTCCATTAATTTTATACTTAACACTGAATACTACTAGTATATGGTAATTCAGCATTGGGATTAAGTAGAATCATTATAGGTGCCATCGCAGGATTCATACTAGTGAGTATCATCTACCTTTTAGAAATCTTTACATACATTCCTGATGCGGGAGTACGTGGCATATTCATTATCTTGATCGGAGGATTTGTATCCGGAATAGTGGCGAAGTCTACCATAGGAGGAGTGGTAGCAGGAATCTTGAGCGTTTTGATCGTGCCATCTCTAGATAAATTGAGTGATATTGAGAGTGTGGAATCGTATGTGAAATGGATGTGGGAAACACAGTTTGTGGAAGGGATTATGTTTTTCGTTGTGGCGGCAATTGGAGGGTACTTTGGTGGATATATCATGAAAAGACTGTCACGAGATGACATTCCAAAATTTGAGTAAGAATTCGAGAGATGATATATTTCTATTGTTGTAGAAGGTCAGTAGTCAATAGAGTTCTTATTGAAAATGAGTAGGTGAATGCTTTTTCATCATGATAAGTGTATAAAAGCCTTCGGAGAATGATTATCGAATCGTCATTATTATTTTTGAATGTGATTAACCCTTTAACAAGCCGATGACGAATCCGACGGCTATGCCCAGACCGAGGGGTAAAATACCGATTACTAAGGCTGCTAATTGAATCGCTTGTGGCCCATAGTTCAGTAAGAGGGCTCGCACGTCCCCGATGAAGCCTGAACCTACTACACCAAAATACATTCCGATACCCACGAGGATTGTGAGGATAATAGCCATTTTCAACATTTTCCAAAGGAGTACACCAAGAACGATTCCGATGATGAAGATGACAATCATGGGGATGCCTGTTGGGAGGCCGAACACAGTCTCACCGGCGATTATATCGATGATAAAGTCCCATAATTCTCCACTCGAACTAAGGATTGATGACAAGGCAGTTTTTTCTCCACAGGTTAATGATTCTTTTTCGGATTATTTATGATGTAACCTATGCTCTTTAACGTTTTCGGTGATTTGAAATTGAGGAGAAGGGTGTTGCTATGAGGGAAATGGTTTAAAAAATTTATTTTACACGTATAAATAGTAATGATTATGAAGATTTTGAGTGTGGGATGTGGCTACATCGGTTCTATTCTAGCCGAAGAATTGGTTAAGAACTTAGATTTTGAGAGGCTCACTATATGTGATAGGGCAAAGCAAAATTTAGAGAAAATTGCTAACAAACTGGGAGAGAAAGTTCACCCGGTTCAATTAGACTTTTCGAAATATTCAAACCTTTTAAAGATCATAGAAGATGCAGACTTGGTCATAGGGCTTGCTCCAGGAAAATTAGGTTTTAGTGTAATGAAGGCGTGTGTAGAGAAACAAAAGAATTTGGTAGATCTCTCATACATGGTAGAAGATCCAATGGTTTTTGATAAACAGGCTGTTGACAGTGGTATAGTTATTATCCCTGATTGTGGTGTCGCCCCTGGATTAAGCAATATTTTGATTGGACAAGCGTCAACTCAACTGGACGAACTTGAGGATGTCGTCGTCTATGTGGGGGGATTACCGCAGAACCCTAGACCGCCTTTGAATTATAAGGTCACTTGGTCTGTTGAAGATCTTTTTGAGGAGTATACCAGAAAAACGAAAATTGTGAAGAATCATGAACTTGTTGAAGTCGAAGCGCTTGAAGGATTAGAGGATGTAGAGTTTGAGGGAATTGGGGTGTTTGAAGCTTTTTTCACGGATGGCGTAAGAACGTTACATCAGACGATTAAGGCTAAGAATATTTGGGAAAAGACGTTAAGGTATAAAGGACATGTAGAGAAGATCAAGTTTCTTATCAAACTAGGTTTGCTAAGTAAAGAACGCTTGAAGACTGCGCCGATTAGTCCATGGGAATTCATGTGTAAATTCTGGACGGAAAGGCTAAGTTTTTTTGAAGAGAAAGATGTTGTCCTAATGAGAGGGATTATTACGGGGCGAAAGGGATCAACCCGACTTAAGCATATTTTTGAAGTCGTGGATTTTTTTGATGAGAAAAGGAATATAACGGCAATGGGAAGAACTACTGCCTATACTGCTTTCGCTGTAATCAAGCAGTTATTTGAAAACAAGATAGAACAGCGCGGCGTTATTCCTCCAGAAATTCTTGGAATGAACATATCCCTGTCCAAAGAGATTGAAAAACTGTTAAAGGAGAGGAATATTCATATTACAAAAAGCCTCAGCCAACTAGAGTAACTCAAACATTCGTCTCATTTACAAGTTTAACTATGTCAGTTTTGATAATTTCTCTTTGAGAGTTATTATCTAGATGTTAAGGCTAGAAGAGTGTTTTTGAATATTTCATAGGTGTCTCTGTTGTAGAGACAGTAAATGACTTTTTCCAAGTGTGTATAGCCTTCAATATAAGCTCTTGTGGTCGACAGCATTATTGTAGCGCATCGCTCTTTTGGAAAACGGAATATTCCTGTGCTTATAGCGGGGAATGCTATGCTTTTAAGACCCGTCTTGTCGGCAAGGATTAACGAGTTTAATGTAGCATTCTTTAGTTTTTCATCATCATGGTCTTCACCATATATGGGACCGACAGCGTGGATTACATATTTTGCGTTAAGGTTTCCACCTGTTGTTAACACAGCACCACCCACATGGATTCCTCTAATTTT
>JAUWJG010000013.1 GCA_030607815.1 Candidatus Bathyarchaeota archaeon | reverse complement strand
TATAGTGAGAGCTTTCACATATATTCTCTCGATGGGACTTAGTGGATTGAAGAAAATCGCAGAATTCAGTGTCTTAAATGCAAATTACTTAGCTCATAAAATCACAGAGATTAAAGGATTCAATCTTGTATATGGCTTGGATAGATTGAGAACACATGAATTTGTGATAAGCTGCTCTAGGCTCAAATTCGATACCGGTGTAACCGCGAAACATGTGGCTAAGAGAATGTTAGACTATGGTATTCACGCCCCCACGATATATTTTCCTCCTATTGTAGAAGAAGCTTTGATGATAGAACCTACTGAAACTGAATCCTTTGAAGAACTCAACAGATATATTGCCATTTTTTCTCAAATATCAAAGGACGCTTATCTGAATCCGAAGATAATATTAGAAGCTCCCCACAACACGTCTATCACAGCTTTAGATGAGGTCAAAGCTTCGCATCCAAGAACCATGTGTTTAAGTTGGAGAATGTACAAGAAACAACAAAAAATAAACACGATGTGAGAAATACAACCTTCTTATTAAAATCGGGATCAAACGGGTTATCCTAGATTCTATTGCAATAACTTAGGAATACACAATAAAAAGATCTCTACGTCTCTCTAACTTACTTTCCTTTTCCTACCATATCTATTAACATCATAGAAAGGCATCTTAACAACTTTACTTTCAAGGAGTCTTCCTCTAACTTCAATATGTAACGTTGTTCCTTCTACATCTAAATCGGGTGGTACATAACCCATACCTATCCCACTCTTTAACAATGATGAAAATCCTCCACTAGTTACATAACCCACTTCTTTTCTATTTCCAAATATTTTAAAACCATAACGCGGAATTCCACGGTTAACCATCTTAAAACCAGTACGTATCTTTGAAACTCCAACTTTTTTTTGAGTAACTAATGCTTTCTTTCCTATAAAGTCGCCTTTGTTAATATTCACAGCAAAATCTAGTTTAGCTTCATAAGGTGTTATTTCTTCCGTGAGGTCGTTACCATATAGACAAAACCCTGCTTCAAGGCGTAGACTATCTCGTGCTCCAAGACCACATGGTTCGATTTTTGATTCTTTCCCATTTTCTAACAGGTTATTCCAAACCTTTAAAATATTATCCGAATTTGAGTCATTTCTCTTAAACAGAATCAGTTCGAAACCTTTTTCACCTGTGTACCCCCCCTTCATTATCAACACTTTCTCTCCAAATACCTTCATCCATTTAACATGAAAATCTTTTATCTCCGCTAAATCGTTTTTAACAAGCTTTTGCAATGTAAAGGTGGCTTTGGGTCCTTGAAGAGCAAACATAACTGTTTCATCAGCTATATTACTAATCTTTACATCAAAGGCTTTAGCGTGTGCAATTAACCATTGATAATCCTTTCTTATATTCATAGAATTGTATACAATTAAGTAGTAATCTTTGATTTTATAAACGGTTAGATCGTCTACTATTCCACCATTTACGTTACACATGGTTGAATATTGGCCTTGAAAAGGGTGTAGTTTAGATATATCACTTGATGTAACATAGTTTAAGAATTCATTTGCATTCTTCCCAGTGATGGTCGCTCTCCCCATATGTGATACGTCAAAGATGCCAACATTTTCCCGGACTGCCATATGTTCTGAAATAACTCCTTTATACCAAAAAGGCATCTCGAATCCTGAGAATTCTTGTAAAAAACCATGAGCTTTATGAAACTTATGAAGTAGTAATCTTTTCATTTCACACTCACTAGAAACCATTTAATTCAATATTTACAATTTACTCAAATTCAAGAAATTATTTTATTTAAACCCATTAATAAAGATCAAAAGTTGATTCTCATCTTCTACTAAAAGATTCAGAGTACCAACGGATAAACCTGCTCATACACTTTAGTGTAAAAATAATAAAATATGGTGCATGGTAAAAAAAATTCTGAGAATTATGCTTAAAATATTAATCTCAAACAAAAAAGAACTGCTTTTTACAATCTAAAATCTTCTATGGCATATTGTTTTACTCACTTGTTATTTCATCGAATAGATCAATGATTGAGACTTCCCTTTGTGTTCCACGCAGTAAATCTCTAAGAATTACACAATCCCTTTCCAATTCCTTGGGACCAATAATAATTATACTAGTATAACTCTTCTTGTTAGCGTACGATAAAGCAGAACCAATACTTCTTCCAACCACTTCGTTATGAGCAACGATTCCATTTCTTCTTAAGTCAGAAGCGACTTCCAAAGCCTTCAATACCAATTTTTTGTTAACAGGAATAACAAGAATCTTCTTGAAAGATGCAAACTTTTTCGGAAAAAGTCTTTCCCTTTCCAAACCTAAAACTATTCTATCTATCCCTGGTGCACAACCAACTGCGTGCATTGATTCTCCTCCAAAAAGTTTAACGAGTTTATCATATCTTCCTCCTCCGCCAAGAGATATATCTAAATTAGGTATGAAAACTTCAAAGATCATACCTGTATAATATTCCAAACCACGAGTAAACCCCAAGTCAAGGAAAAAATCTGTTTCAACTCCACCCATCCTAGCAAGAATTATAATCTCTTCTAGATTTTCCAATGCTGTCAACGCCTTATTATTTTGTTGAAGGTTCCGTTTACTTTCTAAGAGTATTTGTTTCCAGTTGGTTCCTTTAAGTTTGAAAAGGCTTTTTATGGTATTTAAGCAATTTTTTGAAACATTCAATTTTTTAATGATTATTAATGCTTTAGTGGTTTTTTGTTGATCTATTAATCCCATTATCCTGTTTTGGTCAGCTTCATCTACACCTTCATCACTCAAGACTCCGCGAATAACTCCAACATGTCCAATTTTTATGAAGAAATCTGAAAATCCCGATCTTTTCATTAAATCACTGTTGATCGAAATGATTTCAGCATCAGCTATAGGTTGATTAGAACCAAAAAGTTCAAAACCAGCTTGCCAAAATTCTCTATATCGACCCATTTGTGGATTGTCATATCTGAAGCAGTTGGCGATATACCCTAGCTTTAGCGGTTTTGCTTCTGTTCTAAGTTTATTAGCGACGATTCTTGCTATAGATGGTGTTATTTCAGGTCTTAAGGCTAATTTCCTTCCACTAAGATCGTTTAAGATGAACATTCTATGCCTTATTTCATCTCCAGCCTTAGCACTTATCAAGTCAAATGATTCAAGCGTAGGTGTCTCAATTTCTTCATAACCATATAGCCTGAAACATTCACGAACCTTTTCTTCCACGAATTTTCTTTTAGCAAGATCTTCTGGAAGGAAGTCCCTCATTCCTTTAACAGTTCTGAAAGTTCCCAAATTAGAATCCTCACAATAAAGATTGATAGTCCAATTTCTATCCAAACAAGAATCGTTAATGCTTTTTAGTGTTTTCCTTGGAATACTTCTTTTTAATTAATCATCTACTTTTTAGAAATCAAGGGATGTATAGATTTAATAAATTCTTCAATTCTTTTTGGGTATTTCTTATCTATTGAATCATAGCTTTTTCTTTACTATCAATTGTTTCCAGATAATATGCTAAAATCGTTTTATCGGTATAGGTTTCATCTTCAAACTTTACGAACTTTTTTAATAAATTATCTCCTTTTTTCTTTATGTTTAACCTCTACCAAATCCTCCAATTGCAAAAGCTAGAAGCCCTATAATCATCCAAATTAGAATCATATTTTTAACTTTTACAACATTCTCTTTTGAATAGTCCTTCAATAAAATGATGGAAGAAACAATAAAACCGCTATTTGAGAAAGTAACGATTGGCAAATATACCCATGAAACCATCTTGTAGATCCACGGAAAAACACTCAGTATAATAGCGCCGAAGAAAAAGAGGATGCTTACAATACTTGCAATTCTTGGACTATATCGAATGGCTATTGTTTTTATATTTCGAATTCTGTCACCTTCTACATCAATAATTCCTTTTACAATCTCTCTGCCTGTATTAGCAAAAAAGATCATCAAATCGAAGAAGAGAAGTAATCCCAGTCTATCAAAATTAATATTCCAACTTTTGTAAATAAAACCACCATAAAGTAAAGGAATAGCAATACATGCACTTACCATAAAATTACCTATCAAACCCATCTGCTTACCCTTAATATTATAAAATAGCGAGATCAAAAGTGATGTAATTGCAACCAAGAAACAAGCTAAGTTTGTTATTAGAGCGAATACAAGACCAATTATGCTGAGTGTAATAGCGAAAAGTAACGCTTCTTTTATTGAAACTAAACCACTTGGTATTGGTCTCTCTGGCGCATTAATAGCATCTACATCTCTGTCCCAATAATCATTAACAATCATTGACGTGCCTGTAAGAGTGAATGCTGTAAAGAATCCGAATAATGATGGTTCAAATGGCAAGAGCGTAAAATATGTTATTAATTCGCCTATCAAGACAGCTAAGCCCATCATCAAACAATTGATTGGTCTTATAAGCCGAATAAGACCAATAATTTTACGCATTGTATTTTCGCCTCAATACCCATTTAATTGGGAGTGAGTAGCATATATCTTCCTTGGTAGCCTATATTTTCCTTGATAACATGTTTTCCACTAATTAAAAGAATTTTAACAATTATTTTTAGAAAAACTTAATTTTTTTTATATATTTAGTGTTGTAAGCTGGTAGTAGACTATCTCTCCTCTTCTATCCATAACTGCGATTATTAATTCTTTCTTCATACCTTGAACCAGCTGTAGTACTTCTCTTAGCTTCTCAATGGGAACGGAGTTTCCTTCGCAAGTAATAAAGATGAGATATTTTGCGGCTTTTTTCTTATATGATCCCCTACTGTAAACTCTAAATGTTATTCCCCAACCAGCTCCTTCTCTAACGACGTAACCACGTCTTCTTAAATCTCTATAGACCAAATAGTTTGTCCAAATCTCATTATTTTCAGATCGAAACTTTTCTAAAAGAGACTGAAAATTGAGTTCTTCTTCAGTTTCACCGTCACTAACTATGATTCTCTTACTTGATAAAAGATAAAGAGCTTCCCATGAAGATAAAGCAAGATCTGGTTTATCATCTAACTTTGTACCAAATCCTATTTGACGAAATGTTTCAGCATCTGCTTGATTTGAGATTATAACTTTTCCATTATCGAAAGTAGTTTTAACTTCTCGAGTGATCATTTTGAAATAAAAACCTCAATTTTTTTTAATTTTTTATGTTATTGTTTCCCCTTGAATTTTTACACGTTCAATTATGTGCGTAATACGCTGTTATTTTATTTTCTATCTTTTTTATTCTTACAAATCCAAATCTTTCGAATTGTACAATATCTCCCGGCTTCAAATTTTTACAATTTATTTCTGCTAATCCCTCAACGTGAGATGCATCTGGCATGATGATTGAAGTCTCTATTCCTTCATGATCAGGTATCCAGTGAATTAAGCGTACTTTTTTCTTTTTAGCATCCATATATGATTCGTTATAAAACTCAGATACTACTTTTTTGTTAATCTTTTTTATTTTTATATTGAATAAACCCATTAGACGGATAACTTTATTTAACTTCAGTAATGAAATATCATTACTTGATATCAGAAGGGAAGCGACTTCTTTTTTAGGTATTACTTTTAAGATTCTATATCCTCTGTTCGAATCGTCAGGATGAAGGTTTTGTTTTGATATATAGTCTTTTTTTAATCCATAGACTAATAGTTTCACCGGGTTACCTACAAAGAAGTATCTGTTAGCTAAAATATCCACTTTTTTTCTGTTGTAAGCGAATATATTATCCCAACTGAGGGTCACATCTACAGGGCTAGGGCCAACATTCATAACCAGTTGACGGATTGTTTCAGGTAAAAATCCTCTCTTCCTAAGAGCTATTAAAGTACCCAAACGTGGATCATCCCACCCCTCAAAGACGCCTTTTTTGATTCCTTCTCTAATCTTTGATTTACTAAATACTGTATCAACCATTTTAAAACGTCCATAGTGGATCGCTTCCGGATACTTCCAGTTTAAATACTTATATAGAAAGTGATGTCTAATCGAATTTGTTAGATGTTCTTTCCCTCTCAAGATATGGGATATTTGTAATTCATGATCGTCTATTCCACAACAGAAAGCGAAAAGAGGCCAAACACGGTATTTATCTCCAGTTCTTGGATGCGGAAATTTTTTTACATTGATTATCCTAAGAGCTGGCCATTCTCTAACCGCAGGGTTTGGGTGGTTAAGATCTGTTTTAATTCTAACAACAGCTTCTCTTTCCTTAAAGAAACCATTAAGCATACCTTCCCATCTCTCTAAATGTTCACTATTTGGGCGTGTGCGACATGGACACGCCTTTTTAAAAAATATTCTTTGTTTAAACTTTATAGAATTACAGATGCATACATATGCCGCTCCCATTTCAATAAGTTGTCTCGTATACCTATAATAAATCAGCAATCTATCTGACTGGAAGACTTCATCATTCCATTTCACACCAAGCCAACGAAGATCATTTCTAATCCAGTCATATGCCTCCAATATTGGAGACTTTGTTTTAGGATCACTATCATCAAATCTTAAAGTGAAGCGACCTTTGTACATTTTTGCGTATTCATCACAGAGAATCGCTGCCCTCGAACTACCAATATGTAAATGACCGTCTGGATTAGGAGCAAATCGAACATGAACAAAAGGATACTGTTCAACTTTAGGTAAAGGGGGAAGTTGCTTTTCTTTAGTTTTAACTTTCTTTCTGTTAAGAAGATCTGGCCACTTCATTTCAACAATCTTCTTCTTTTCAGATAAGGGAATCTTATTAAGTTCTAAAACTATCTGATTTACTACTTTTCCCATCTCTTTTACGTTAGCTTTTAAATCTGGTCGTTCAGCAAGAAGCTTCCCTATTACAGAACCCGTTTTAGCTCTTCCATTATACTGTACAGCATTTAATAGTACTAATTTTCGAATTAATGAGTTTAGTTCTTTTTCTATCAAATAATAATACCCTTTTAGTATCCTGCATTATTCGCGGTTATTTGAATTTTAGGAGAATGAAAACCCTATTTGACTTAATACTCTCTCATAATGAAATATTCACAGATTTTAAGAAGGGCTTCTCTTGTTGGAGTTGGAGGAAATGAGAGTAGATGATTTATTGCTCTTTTTTGTAACATTTTAGCTTTTGTTATAGCATAATCTATGGATTTTAAAGATCGAAATATCTGTTTAATCTCTTCAATCTCACGTAACGACGCTTTCTTATTACCTAATCCTGATAGTATTCGTTTACGTTGATTATTATTTGCATGAGCTAAAGCATGTATAGTGATAAGTGTTCTTTTTCCTTTCTGTATGTCACTTCCAATAGGTTTTCCTAAAACTTTTTCATCTCCTGTTAAACCAAGAACATCATCCATTATTTGGAAAACGAGACCTGCATAATACGCAAATTTATCAAGTTTCTTAATTTGAGAACGTCGTCCTCCTCCAATAATAGCGCCTGATTTTACAGCGAGTTGAAGTAATGCTGACGTTTTTTTTCCAATCATATTAAAATACTCTTTTTCCGATACATCTTGCTTGTGTTCATATAATATATCCAGCGCTTGTCCTTCACAGACTAAAATTGTTGCTTTTGTTATCTCATCTAAAATTTTAAGCAGTCGCTTTGAAGTTACTTTTTTACAATCTATATTATATAGCACTACTTCGTAAGCTTTTGCAAATAACATATCTCCCGCCGTTATAGCAATTGGTATTCCCCATAAAACATGAACCGTTTGGACCTTTCGTCTTTTGTCATCGTTATCAATAATATCATCGTGGATTAAAGTAAAATTATGAATAAACTCTATAGCTACCGCTATAGGTAAAGCCACTTCTATTTCTCCACCGACTATTTCACACGATTTTAGAACTAAAAAGGGACGAAGTCTCTTACCACCCGCTTCCATTAAATGTCTAGAAGCATTATACAATTCTTTTGGGGTATTTTCTTGTGTAAATATCTGGTTTATTGTTAAATTAACTTTTTGTGTAACGTCATTTAATTGTTTAAGGAGAAATTCGTTCAATACATAACACTTCTCCGTGCATACTTTTCTGGTTTAATCCCTCTAAGACGTAACCATTCAGCTACATGATTCGTAATCACTAACGGGGTTTCATTTAGCTTCTCTATAGTATTTGCTCCAACGAGGAACATAGTCATTTTAATTTCTTCTATTAATGTTTTAAGAACATTTTCAACTCCCCCCTCTAACGCGGATTTTAAAAGTGGCGATGCTATTCCTACAGCATTTGCGCCAAGAGCAAGAGTTTTCGTTGCCTCTATACCTGTTCTTATACCCCCTGATGCTATAAGCGTTAATTGAGTAGTCTGTTTTACTTCAATGATACTTAATGCTGTTGGAATGCCCCAATCCCAAAAAACCTTTCCCAATCTTTCATGTAATTCATCAAAAGTCTTCTTTGCTCTGAAAGATTCAACAGCAGCCCAACTTGTTCCACCTGCACCACTGACATCTATTCCTTTAACACCAGCTTCCTCAAGCAGAACTGCATCTTCAAAAGATATTCCAGCTCCAGTTTCCTTAATTAATAATGGAACTGATAGTTCTGTGGCTATTTCCCTAATTTTTTTCAATACACCACTAAATGATGCACTTCCTTCAGGTTGAATTGCTTCTTGAAGTGGATTGAGATGAATAGCAAAAGCATCTGCATCAATCATATCTATAGCTTTTTGAATTTCGTTAAAACTATTCTTTTTTAGAATTTGTGAAGCACCTAAATTTCCTATTAAAAACGCGTTAGGAGCCTTCTTCCTTACTACTTTAAATGATTCTTCTAATTGTGGGTTTTCTAGAGCAACTCTTTGACTCCCAACACCCATAGCCAAACCAAGTTTTTCTGCAGCTTCTGCTAAAGCAGAATTAATAACTAAAGCCTTTCTTGTACCCCCAGTCATCGCTTCTATAACTATAGGGGCCTTCAACTTATGATCAAATATTGTTGTCGATGTATTTATTTCATTTAAAGAGATCTCAGGTAAAGCTCTGTGAATCAAGTAAATGTCTTCAAGTCCCGTACTTTTATTTTGGGCTTGGATGTCTTTATCTATACATATATCAATATGATCTTCCTTTCTATTTTTTGTAACTGCCAATTGTATCTACCTCTGTTTAATTTCTGTACCTTTTACCTTTTCATTCTTCAATGCTTTGTATAAACGGTTTACTTTTTTTGCATTTATTATTTTAACCTTAATACCCGATTCCACTGCAGGTATTAATTCAACGATCTTACCAAACATACCCCCAGTAACATCGGTTGTTCTGGCTCTACTTAAGTTATTCATCAAATTTTTTAATGCATCTAACTCTATTTCTTCAATGATATTTGCCTTAGGATTCTTTTTGGGATCTTCGTTGAATAAACCGTCAACATCTACACAAATAATGATTTGATTAACTTTGAATTTTATTGCGATGTTTGAAGCTATTTGATCTCCTGAAAGAATTGAAAAACCTATTTTTTCATCTAAAACAGCATCTCCATATAATAAAGGAATAAGGTTTATCCTTAACATCCTCTCAATAAATGATATATTCATCTCAGAAATTCTTCCTTGATCTGTAAGAATAAATGCAGAAGGTTGTACTGAAATAGTTGGAATGTTTTGTTGAATAAGGCTATCAACAATCATTTTATTCAAAACCATCATCGCTTGCCTAGTCTTTGAAAATCCAATTAACTGCCTTTGATCTTTTAATCCTTCTATTATATTATATTCCCTTGCTAAAGGATGACCATAGCTTCCACCACCATGAATAATTATCAGCGATTTTCTATCTGCCCGTTTTATTTCTCTTGCAAGTCTATTAATAACTGAAAGATTAGGCGTGAATGGTTTCTCTTTTATTGTAATTACACTTCCACCAAGTTTTACTATTATAGGTGTTATTATTCTATCCATGTATATACTCCTCTATCTACTTTTTCAGCAATTATTGGAAATCCTCCGGCTTCATGAATAGCTTTTGCTATATCTTCTCTTTTATCAAGGGTTGAAAGGGCTAAGATGCAACCTCCTCCTCCAGCACCTGTTATTTTAGCTCCTAAAGCACCACTTTGTTTTGATATATGGATAAACCTATCCAAGACCTTATTGGAAACACCAATAGCTGTTAGGAGGCTATGATTTAAATCCATTAATTCACCAACCATTTTCAAATCTCCCTGTTTTAATGCTTTGATAACTTGGCCTGTAAGATCACCTGCTACATGAATTAACGGGTTAATTAACTGTGGAAATCTATCTCTTTTAATACGAACACTCTCCACAATTTGACCTGTATTCCTTTTGATGAATGTGTTACATATCACAATCGGTATTGGTACTTCGATATCTAGTCTTGAAGCACCTTCATCTTTCTTGTAGCATATGATTCCTCCTTTTGTCGAAATTGTTTGATCTATACCAGAAGGGTTCATATGAACGATTTTTTCACCCTCAAGTGATAATTTAATGATCTCTTTTTCTGTGAAATCAACGCCAAATAATTTTCCAATGGCTGCGATAGTAGCCACTGCTAAGGCACCTGAAGAACCTAAACCAGCAGCGACTGGAATATTTGAATCTACTTCTATATTTAAACCTAGATTTTCTTCCAAATAATTAAGTGCTGCTTGTGCCGAAACTTTAATAGGCATCAGAATTTTTCGAGTTTCGTCTCCTCCCTTTTCATGTATAAATTTTTCCCCTTTAAAGACTCCACTATATCCAAGAGTTGAAGTGACTCGAATTGAATCGTCTTGCTTTTCTTGAACCCTAACATGTACATTTCTGTTAATTGCCATAACTAGTGCTGGTTCACCATATACGACGAAGTGTTCACCAGTTAAAATCACTTTACCGGGTGCGGATGCTGATGCCTTCAAGTTATCTGCCTCCCTTTTTTTTAAAAAATTGTTATCTAATCTGAGTAAAAAATATTGTTTTAACTCTTTATGTACGCAAAAAAATATTTAAAATAATCTGTTTATCTCATAAAATAACATTCTTAATGTTAGATATTAAAATTTGGAAATACTAAAAAAATTGAATTGCTATTTTTCATAAATTTAATTATTTATTAATTCTGAAAAATATCAACATTTCTCTTTTATTAATGCATTAGCAAATAGTTGACATTACCTCATTATGGATAACGCGGCGTAACCGACTACACTTCTTCCATTATTTATAATATCACCGCTTGTTTTATAACTTAAAAGTTTAGCTTTGGTTGCACCTAACTTCTTTGCAGCAATCAGTGCAACAGTAACCGGTCCATATCCACACATAGAAATATTATTTACTTCAACTACTGTTTGAAGTGATTCCTCATCTAGGTTAAGTATCGTATCTATGATTAATTGATCTTTTTTCGTAGCTATTTCTTGTGGTTCATAATGTGTTAAATCTGTAGATGCAATTATTAGAACATTTTTATCATAAGTAACCTTTGCAATGGCTTCTCCAAGGTTTCGACATATTTCTAAATCTTGCATTCTCATGCAGATCGGTACAAATTTAAAAGTACCATAAATATATTGGAGAAATGGAAGTTGAACCTCTATTGAATGTTCATATCTATGCGCTTGATTATCTGTATCTACATAACTTGATGAATTTTGGATTTCTTTAGCTAATTTTGAATCCACCGCGATATCTCCGAAAGGCAATCGCCATATTTGATTTATAACAATGGAGATATCGCTCCCATAACCTGTATGATTCGGTCCAAGAATAATTATTGTATTTGGTTTCCCATCTTCAGCTGCATAATAATAACCATTAGCTGCTACTGGACCTGAAAATGTGTATCCTGCATGTGGAGAAATTATTGATACTAGTTTTCTTCTATTATTTTTTTTTAGTTTAGGAAATTTTCCAGGGCCGAATCGATGCAGAAAACATTCATCAATCTGTCTTCTTAAGGCTTTATCAGAGTCGGCGTAAAAGGTTCCTGCATGACGTGGATATCTAACACGCATTTGTCCTCTCTCATTCGCCTTCAGAATTTTCATCAAATATTACTTCAGCAAGTTTTATCTCAAAATCTTCTATCGGAACCGATAATTTTCCATCCGTTGGAATTTCCCCTCTTTCTCTTAAAACTTGCCTTGCTAACAACCAGTATACCGTTGCTAGTGATCTTCGACCTTTATTATTTATGGGGACAACTAAATCAATATTTGTAAACTCATCCTCTGTATCACAAAGTGCTATGACTGGTATACCTACTAATGCTGCTTCTTTTACTGCTTGATGATCAGCTTTAGGATCCGTTACAATTACTATTCCGGCATCTAAATGATATGAATGAATCGGATTAGAGAAAAGACCCGGTAAGAACCTTCTAATAATTGGAATTGAATGCGTTACATCACAAAATTTCTGTACAGGTGTTTTTCCATATAAACGTGATGACACGACAACTACTTTGGAAGATTCAAATTTCGCGATAAATTTTGCAGCCATTCTTATTCTTTCATCTATTTTTTGAATATCTAAAACAAAAAGTCCATCCGGTCTCACTCTGTAAATGAATGGTATCATATCATGTGTTTTAATTCTTGTCCCTATGTGTATCCCTGCAGAAAGATAAGTATCAAGTGGGAGCAGATAATTTATCTCATCATGGGGCTCCTCAATGTTTTCTTTATTCTCGCTCTCTTCTTTAGACATTATTTTACCTCGTAAAATCATTAATTCAATTTATACATCTATATTCCTTGTGCATTTATCCCATACAAGTATCTATTCATTATTAACTTTAACAATTATAGACTTGTTCTTATCATTATTAACTTAGAAATTTTACTTCTCTCTTTTATAGAACTTAAGAATTTCATCAATAATTTCAACATTAGAGATAAGCATTCTACGACAACAATACCTGATTAAACCTAAATCATCCAAAACATTACTCACCTTCTCTCCACTCTTCACTCTTCGATCATACTCTTCCCATTTATCGCCTACTACCTTTCCACATGTAAAACATCTAACAGGGATCATCATTTGAAATATACCACTTTTACTGTGTGCGTAATCATTAATTATTAAACATTTCTTTTCTTCTTAATTTTATTCCAATCTCAACTTGACCATATTTGGTAGTAGATTTCATTAATTATCGAGTCTTATTATTCTTTCTATTATATTTATCACGATTGAATTTAATTTGACATTATTTACATTTAATGGATTTCACTAGATATAGCTCCTAAAAAATTGTTCGTATCTTTCAATATCGTTAGAGGAACCCCAAATGAGATTTTCTATATCTTTACTATACATAACTATAATTTCACCTTATGGCGTTACCTTTCCCATATTTTTACCAAAGAAATTTTTCAATTCACAATATTCTTTCCGCTTAATCAATCTTTTAATTTATTAGCTTCTAAAGATGGAGTTTCCATATTATTAGTTATAAATTGAAAATAAAACTTTCAATAACCTTACTCATAATGTTCTAAAATCCATTATTTTATTGAAGGAGTTAAATATGACAATTTTTATCGAAATATGTTTTTGAATACAAATACCTAATAGTAATACTGACAGCTCTGAATAACATATTTGTTACGTTTTCTCTCTTCGTACAATTATTTAACCCGAGTGTTTTATGTTACTACTTTTACTTCTGAAAGCCCCTTTATGTTCTGCACAGTAATCACTTGAACTTCTTCGTTAACATTCATAATCTGTCCTGGAGTTATTACTAAGTATTGACTCTCCTTTTCTCCCTCCATCTCTTTTAGAAGTATCTGCGAAATCACCTCTCTATTCCTTGGGTCCATATGTACATCAAATTCATCGACAGCCCTAAATGGAGATTTGATATGACGTTGTACGGCAAGTAGAAAAGCCATCGTTGCTGAACTCTTTTCACCTCCACTTTGTGTTCTCGAATCGAGTACATGCGGTTGACCACCTTTAAATCCAACAATTAATTCTAATCCCGCTGTTTCGATGTCTTCGGTGTTTACAAGTTTTACACTGCCTGTTCCACCAATTTTTTTTAGAAATACTTGGAAGCTTGGATTAACTTCATCTAGAAGAGATTGGAGAAGTCTTCTCCAGATTTTTTTTCTCTCCTCTACTTCTAGGAGAGCGCTACCTCTATTCTCTGATACTATGATAACTTTCTCCTTGAGCTCATTACATAGATTTAGATAGTTCATATAAATCGTTTTCACATCTTCAGGTATTTCTTTGAATAATGTCAACTGTGCACTAGATACTTTAATGTCTACTGAAATATCCGATAAAATACGTTCTGTATCGATTCGTGCTCCCATTTTTTCTAATAATGGTTGAAGTTGAATCAGTTCTCTCTGAGCTTCATTAAGATCATTTTTTAAAACATCAATCTCATTTTTTAGATTCTTATTCTGAAATTCTAGTAAAAATTTTCTTTCTCTTTCATATTGAAACCGTTCCATAATCGAGCTGATTTCTTTTTCAATTTTTTCTAATTCAGCTTGAGTAATAGAAACTTTCACTTCAACTTCTCTCTTCATTTCATTAGTAGACTGATTCTGAATCCAAATTTTACTAACATACAGTTTAAAAGTTTGTATTATTTTTAGAATAATTTCTTGATACTTATCTGCAGCTCTGTTAGCTTTATGAACTCTTCCATGTTGAGGTTTAATATATAATTCTCCAAAATTAGACATTTCTGCTTCAAGTCGAGGAATTTCAATTTTTAATGTGTGTACTTCTGTCTGAATATTCTTCACTCTCTGTTTAAGTCCGATATGTGATCCATTAGTCTCTTCTAAATCAGCCAGATTCTCAATTATTTCTTTTTCTTTATCATAATATTTTTTGATGATTTTACACGAATTTATTATATCATCTAGTAATTGTCTGGCTTGAGTAACAATAGGAAAAATTTTTTCTAATATTTGTTCTTCTTCCTTTAGTTTTTCTTGTTTCTTTCTCATATTCGATAATCTGTTTTGAATTTCTTCAAGCTCAATTCGAATAGTTGAAACCCGTTTTTCAGTTCTTTCGACTTGTGATTCAATTTCTTTCAAATGAGTTAACCATTGATTTGGTGTAAGTTTGCTGCCACACTTGTTACACTTTATTTGAGGATTTTCTCTTTTTCCGTCTAAACATAAGTGCACTTCTCTGATGTGTTTAGATACTAAAGATATTTCATTCTCAAAAACGCGAATTTTTACAATAATTTTTTGTTCTTCTTCAGTCAAAGACTGTAAGGATGTATTTATCTTCCTGATTTGTTCTCCTATAAGATTTCTTGTCTCAACTTCAGATTGTAGTTGATGTAAAACATTTTCGGCTAATTTCACAGGATCATCCGTTGGTTTAATCTCTATCGTGGATGGTATAATTTTTGTTAATCTATCAAGTTCTTTTTCTAAATTCTCTTTTCGAGCCTCTTCCCATTTGATTTTCTCTACTAGTTCATCCCAAATCTCAAGCAATGGTTCATTTTGATCTATTAAGGTTAAAAGCATATCAAGTTTTTTTCTTTTCTGTTGCAAAGACACATTTTTAAGTTCTTGATCCTTGATCAATTTTTCAAGTACTTCTTTTTCACTTTCTTGTGCATCAGCTTCATATTTGATCAGTTGAGCCTTCGTTTGAAGTTCAATAAGATTTCTCTCCAATGTTTGTATCGATTCAGAACGATTGCTTATTTTAGAATATACATTTTCCAATATTGAAGTTTCGAAGAGTTTTTTTTCACGAAGATTCTTTATAAAAATATCTTTATTATCCGTCTCTGCTAAAAGCACCTGAACATCGAAACCGTTATGAATAATTTTTTCATGATTATGAACATTTTTTAAGATTCCATTCATTTTTTCAATTTTCTCTTCAATCCCAATCCTATCTTTCTCCAACACAAGAAGGGCATTATAGATCTCACTCTGTTTGAAACGTAGCTTATTGAGTTTCTCCTTCCACTCTTCTAAAATATCTATTTTTTCATTTATTTCCCTCTCTTTTTTAATCCATTCCTCTTTTTTTCTATCAATCCTCTCCTCCCACGCCTCAACAATTCTCTCATG
>JAUWJG010000032.1 GCA_030607815.1 Candidatus Bathyarchaeota archaeon | reverse complement strand
GAATGATAAAGGAGGTCTATTGGACAAGCTATCCTAAGACAGATGAAGAGAAAAAACTAGGCGTTTTCTTATGTTCAAACATTCAAAAAGGAGAAAGGTGTAGGAAACTTTTCATTCAAGAAATAAATTCAACGAATAGACTATGTCAAGAATGTAAATAGAGAAATTATCTTCTCTATAATCGAATCTTTTACATGGTTTTGAAACTTCGGGGTAACCGTCCATTAGCTCATTCTTGAAATAGTAGACTGCCTAAATGTCATAATAATCGATTTCTTTGTAAATGTTCAAAATTGTTAAACCCTTAGTGATTAGGCAACAAACTACATTCAAGACAGTCACTTCTACGAAGATTTCTCAAAATCCCGATAGAATATTTCGAATTTGATATTAAAGAAAATGTCAGAGAACAACACTACACTGCACAATTCCCACAGCTACAAGCACCCTTCTGAAAAGATATTTCAGATAACTCATTTATGAAATCTAGGTATATCTCAAGGCTCTTTTTATTGATCGGTGAAACGACTATTTTTAAAGAACATAAAAGAATATGCACGGTGGTCTTCGAGGTAGTACCAAAAACATCATCCAGAGAGTAGCTTAATAATCCATTACATATTCGGAGGTTTCCTTTAGCATTGAATCCATCACAAGATACTTGTAAACTGAATCATAATGACTGAAGATAGTTACATCGAATTTTTAACTAAAACATGTCCAATTCCATGAATTATGATGGCGCCGGGAGAGGGATTCGAACCCCCGAGACTCAAGGAGTCACAGACTCTCTTTCTATTACTCAAGGCCTGCGCTTTAAACCACTCAGCAATCCCGGCTAAGTATATTTTGTAAAATATTTCCTTTTTTATCAAAGAAGAATTTGCAGATAAAATATAGGAACATTAAATTTTTTTAAGTTTTTTAAATTAATGTTATTTCTATATAAACGTTTGATATTAAATATTTTACATTGAATTAACAGTCGTTACACTCCTATACTTTTTATACTCGAGTTTAGACGTAACTTTACATTTAAGTTTTTAGAAAAACAATACATTAATTCGCATCTGAAAAACTGAAATAATTCTATGAAAAAAGGGAGAAGATAATTAAAATGTCTAAGTGGGTGTTAGAACTCCTAAAGACAGAACGTATAATAACATTAAAAGAAATTCCTTTGGATGGTTTATAGATAATATATTAATTTGGGAGTGAGTAGAACGCCTTTAATTAGTTTCAGCATTGAAACCTCAAAAAGTCCTTTCTAGAACCAAATCGTGGAATGATATAAACCAAGACGTGTAGGATACCACAGAAGCGACCCATCAAGAAGAGAGACAAACTAATCCTTTCTTGGAAGTGCAGAGTGTCACGGAAAAAAACAATAGTGTATATTTTTTTAGTAATCAATGTATGTGATAGTAACCACACTTCACAAGCAATATAGATATTAAAAGTTTATAAAATAAAATTATTTCTCACTGACATTTTATGGTTGATATAAGAGATAGGTGCATGTAAATATTGTTCGGTGAACATTCACTGGAAATTTATGGATGGACATTGGGAACCAAGAAACGAAAATGGTAGACGTCATTCATGCTTAAAACGTAAACGGAATTATGAAGCACCTCTAGATTTAACTAAAACTTTCTGCGCTACGTGTTTACGATCCATAAATAGTATGTAGAATTATGTTTGTAGTTGTATTTCACCAGTTTATGTTAGTAAAGAACAAGCAAAGTATATAAAAAACGAGAGAAAAAATGAAGAAAACTAGAAGTATACTGACCATATTTTCGCTAATCTTGAGCTTAGATGCAATTTCTATAGCGTTCGCAACTCCAAATTCAATAAATTCTATAACAGCAAAACTTCTAGAAAAAACACGATAGGCTACCACTAAATACCATGATGTATCGATTGTACTAGCTGATGGGTAAGTATCTACAGAAGAGTGCGTGGCGCTCTCAGGATTAGAAAGGGGTATTCACTACGTAAACTTCACACAAATAAGCGATTTAAATGTAGACGAATGAACTCCAGAAATATTATTGTACGTCGAAACCGAAAACGGCCTAAGACTGGTAAAGGTTGAATACTTCTTGTTGGAGATTGGAACAGATGGTTCCTATACTGGACCTTGGTTTGATTACGACATGCCCAAGGACTGGACATGACCTAATTCCCCCGCTAATACTGTTCGAAGGAACTACTATGTATGGACCTATGGAATCGCATAATGAAGAACAACCCTAGCACTACGACCTACATGTTTGGTGCTGGCAAGGAAACCCCAACGGAATCTTTGAAGCATTCAACCCTAAAGTAAAATATTGAACCGAACTTAACAATCATAACATTCCTCTTTTTGTTTAAAATCAGGGTGAGATTTCTGGGTTTTTCTGGAGACTAAGGCTCTTTTAAGAGTGTGTAAGTTCAAAAAGATTATTTGGAGAGAATTAATTCCACTTAACTTTTGTCGGGTAATTAATTTACTTTTTTATTTAAAAAAATTGAAAAATTTTTTAACCAACAAACTAAAAGAAAAGTATTTCTAGTCTGCACGATATAACTATGAAGTTGAGGATTCTCTTTGACAGATAAGTTGAAAGGTTCTGAGCGTGTAGAGAAAAAGTTTGTATATATCGTTGCTCTTACCAAAGAGTGTAGGAAAGCCTTAACGGTGAAGTTTAAACTTGAATATAAAGGATTACCATTCGACTCTATAGAATCTATTATGAGAAGAGAAATCGAATCTTGGTTTACCATTAGAGATAGACACATTAAATTAGTTCATGAGGAGAGCAAAGTAGGTAAGCCAGGAGAGTTATTCATAACATATGTAGGATCAACTAAAGAGACTTGCTTCAAAATTCATATTAACAGCTCATTTACATTAACGGGCTCTTCTAGTAAATCACCCGTATACTTCAAAAGTTTGAAAGTGAACATTAACAAGAAAGAGTTTAATAAAAAATAATAAAAATTAAAGATAGAATTTTCTTCTGGTTTTGGAAAGGCTTAATTTCAGATTGATCATTGGAAGGGGATACAAGTTTATCTTGTGAATCCTGTAAATGAAGAATATATATTATCCCCTGATGAACCCGTCATAACTTTTTTTGCTTCTTCTGTAAGATCACCTAACACATAAAAACTTGTGATCGGAGCGATCTTTACCATTTGAGAAAGCATTTTTCTGAAGTCTTTTACTCGACCATGAGCAAGCATTACTTCGGAATCTGGATATACTTCATGTATGATACATTTGGTACCTTCACGGTTTAAATACCATTGATATGTTTTTGTGTTAGGTTCATTGTCCTGAATTAAAGTACTAATCTTTCTAGCTATGTCTTTAAAGTTATCAAGATTTCCTTCAGATATAGTACATTCTACAAAAAAATGGATTTGATTTTGTTTCATATCTATTTCACACAAATAGTATAAGTAGTGTGCACCTTTTTAAAAATTACATACTATTCAATTTATTTTAATTGATAAAGTGATTAGATGTTAATGAATCAACTGCTTCGAGACAGCTCTTAAAGAAGCTAAGGGGGTAGTTGTAATAGTGACGAAGACGAAAACTCAAGTTGATCCCACCATCATCGCAGGAGACTTGATTTCAGCGAGGAACAAAAACATGACATTATTTATCCATAAAATGTCACTATTTTAGATTAAGTCTTTAGTGGCATGGTTTTCTCAGTCCTAAGAGGTTTCCCAATAGAACAAGTCTCAATGCCTGTTGCACATTCTATATAGCTATGCGGAATATTTTTTTTAATGAGTCTCTTTTCAATTTTCATTACATCGTCTGGGACGTTTTTAGCATTTGGATCTTCTGCAACGTACGTCAGACAACGATTGATCTTTAGTTTATATGGTTCCAAAGCTTTAGTGGGAAAAGCGATTATGTATTTTTCACAGTTTCCACATAAATCATCCTTATACGGTTCATCTATATCAAGTTCAGCTGTTGTCAACACGGAGATTAATCTTATTCGTGGTCCATAATTAGGGGTAAGTTGTTAAGAATCATCACAAATATCATTCCCCAAAGAAGGCTCATAGATACGACATATTTATGGCCATGTTTATGCGTAATTGGTTTGAGCTTGGCAGCTTTAATATACGTCATTACGCCAGTTGTGAAGGCAAGCGCAAAACCAATCGTCTCATCCGATGTGTTGACAAGTAAGATCCCTCCCAGAAGTACTCCAAGTGGTTTTGCTAAACCTGAAATAACTTTTGCTAGAATTACATCTCTTTTCTTTATCCCCCGCAGAAATCAAGAGAATTGCAGTTGCTATACATTTAGGCATATTATGAAAGAAAACTGCCACGGCTATTAATAGTCCAAGCTGCGGCTGAAGTGAGTAACCAGTACTACTGAGCACGCCTTCAGGTATATTGTATATTGTGATTCCGATTAGTATTAGTAATCCGGATTGTAATTGTTTTGACTTGATAATACAGTCTTCCTTTTTCCCCAGCTCGAGATGTGGCAAGACTGTATCTAAGATTGTCACAGTAATTGATCCAACGGCAAAGGCTAGAAAGACATTAAAATAGAAAGTTAAGTCTAAGGCTTCTGAGAAAAGGATGAGGAATAAGATGAGAAGTATCACACAAGAAACAGAACCCACATTGAACTGGCGATGAAATGGTCACTTGTTCTTCCACGGAGAACCAAAAGTATCCCACCGATTCCCATTTCTGAGTCTGCAATTTTACTAAGAAAGAGGGCTTCAATCATTATCTCAATAACCAAGTAATTACTTTTTTATTTGTATGTTTATACAGTTTATTCGGATGTAGGATGCTACGGGTAATATTAAGAAATTGTTCTTGTATCAACATATTGTCTAAGTAAAACGTCAAATTTTTTAGTAAGAGGTATGTAAATAACGTGAAAGCTACAAGTACATATGATGAATGAATAGATCCTTCAAAAAGTAGAAGTATATCGCAATAATTGGAGAAGAAATTATATGATTGTGAAGAATATTGTCGATCTCATTGGAAATACACCAATGGTTGAAGTGAATTCATTAAATCCAAATCCTAAATTAAAAATGTATCTAAAACTTGAAAAATTTAATCCTGGAGGATCAATTAAGGATCGGATAGCAAAGTACATGATTGAAAAAGCCGAAGAAACCGGGGAACTCACAAAAAATAAGATAGTCATAGAACCAACTAGTGGAAATACTGGAATTGGTCTTGGTTTAGTCTGTCGCGCAAAGGGTTATAAGTTAACCCTTGTTATGCCTGAGACTATGTCTTTAGAAAGACGACAAATCCTTTTTGTCCTAGGCGCGAAAATCATACTAAGTGAAGGGTCTAAAGGAATGGATGGTGCAGAAGATTTAGCACATGAAATTGTCCAGAATAATCCAGAAAAATATTTTATGCCAAATCAATTTGCTAACCAAGCTAATGTTCTAGCTCATTATGAAACTACAGGGGAAGAAATATGGAGAGATACAAAGGGTAAAGTTACCCATTTTCTCACAGGTATTGGAACAACAGGTACATTGGTAGGGGTTTCAAAGAAACTTAAAGAGTATAATTCTGAAATTAAGATAATTGGGGTCCAACCTAAACCAAATACATCAATACAAGGTTTAAAGAACCTGCAAACACAGTATGTTCCAAAAATCTGGAAGCAAGAACTTGTAGATGAAATTTATGAAGTATCTCCAGAGGATGCAGAAGAAACTGCAAGACTTATCGCCCTTACTGAAGGTATTTTTGTAGGACCAAGCTCAGGAGCCATATTCCATATAGCATGTCAGAAGGCTAGTGAAATTGAGGAAGGCGTTATGGTAATGATTGCTCCTGATGGTGGAGAAAAATATTTGAGTACAGAACTCTGCAATCCTATTCGATGCCTAGCATGTGTGAGGAAATATAAAATCCCCTGTGCTTACAGTGATGGAATACCTATATCTAAAAAAAGGTAATAATAGTAAGAATTTAAGTTTTTTAAATTAATGTTATCTCTATATAGACATTATCAGGGATCCTAATTCTCATGATTCGTCTCATCACGCGTTCATGAGCATCAATATCGATTAGCCTTTTATGAATACGCATCTCATAGTGGTCCCAAGAAGGGTTACCCTGACCACAAGGAGTTTTTCTAACAGGAACAACTAATCGTTTTGTTGGTAAAGGAATAGGTCCAGCTAATTTAACACCTATTTTATCAGCTATGTTTTTTATTTCAGAACATATTCCCTCTAAACGAGATATATCCGTACTTTTGAGGTGAATTCGTGCCTTTTGTACCATATAAACTCCGCCTACATATTCATTTTCTGTCTCAGTAATTTATAACCTCGATATTAAAGAAGATATACCATAAATAGTAAAGTTAGATAATTTTAGTTATGTTTTCTCCGTGATTTTTCTTACAACACCAGCTGCAACAGTTGTGCCCATATCTCTAATAGCAAATCGACCGAGTTGTGGAATATTGGAATATTCTTCAATTACGATTGGTCGGAGTGGTCGAAACTTTACTAAAGCACCATCTCCGGTCTTTAAAAATGAAGGTTTCTCTTCAATAACCTGCCCGGTTCTTGGATCAATTTTCTGAATCAATTCAGAAAAAGTCGTTGCCATAGTTGCTGTATGGGTATGGAGGACTGGTGTATATCCGGCGGCTATTGCCGTTGGATGATGTATAACAATTATTTGGCCAATAAACTCCTTAACTACCGAGGGGGGATCATTCAAATGTCCGAGAACGTCACCTCTGTGAACATCTCCTTTAGCAACACCTTTAACACTGAACCCTATGTTATCTCCAGGGCCTGCTTCTGGAATTTGTACATGGTGTGTCTCTATTGTTCGCACTTCTCCTTTAGCTCCATGGGGCATAAATACAACTTTATCTCCAACTTTTAAGATTCCTGTTTCAACTCTTCCTACAGGAACTGTTCCAATACCGGTGATTGTATATGTATCCTGAATTGGAACCCTTAATGATTTTTTGGTGGGTTTTGGTTTAACAATAAAATTATTGATAGCTTGTTCAACTGTCAATCCTTTATACCAAGCCATATTTTTGCTTGGCACTACTAGATTATCACCTGTAATACCTGAAATTGGAATAAAGGAAATCTTAGCCGGGTTGTAACCTGTTATTTTTAATAGATCAGAAACTCCGTCTTTTACTTCTTCAAACCTTTCTTGGCTCCACTTGACGGTGGAATCATCCATTTTTGTGATACCGACAAGTATTTGAGAAACGCCTAAGGTATATGCAAGAAAAATATGTTCTCTTGTTTGACCTCCAGGTCCGGTTCCTGCTTCATAACCACCCTTCTTCGCCGATACGATAAGAAGAGCGGCGTCGGCTTGACTTGTACCTGTTATCATGTTTTTGACAAAGTCTCGATGTCCAGGGGCATCAATGACTGTAAAGACATATTTATTTGTTTCAAACTTCCAAAAAGCAAGATCAATCGTAATACCCCTTTCCCGCTCTTCTTTAAGTTTATCAAGTACCCAAGCATATTTGACTTCATCGGCTCTCACACCGATTCTCTTAGCTTCAGCTTCGTGCTCTCTTATTGCACGGGCACCTATAGCGCCTTTCAGGAAAAGCAAGTGACCCATGCATGTACTTTTACCATGATCTACGTGGCCTATTATAACCAAGTTCAAGTGTGGTTTTGAACTACTCATTTTTCATCGCATCCATTCTTTCGTGATAATATATTTTAAGTTATACTAATTAGGATAATGGCTAGGTGAATCACTTATATTAAAGATTTTTGTTCTTAGACATTAAATTTATATAAATTATAAGAGCATTATTGAGCAGATATATGCGTGTACCATAGAAAGTATGGATAAAGTTTATATTGTAAGATGCTGTCCGACAAGTTACTTTGGAATTGGTGTACTTCTTGGTTCAAAAAAGTGAAAAAATAAAGACAGAAATAGAAATCAAACTCTTCAATAAATGGAGTTTCGATAACACAGAGATTCAAGACCCAGGTTTAAAGAAGTATATAGCCCTTAAACCTGTTATTCTTCCACATAGCGGAGGGAGACATGAACATAAACGATTTATCAAATCTAAAGTCAATATCGTTGAAAGATTAGTAAACAATCTAATGCGTCCTGGTAAACGCGGTGGAAAAAAGGTTAAAGCGATAAACAT
>JAUWJG010000054.1 GCA_030607815.1 Candidatus Bathyarchaeota archaeon | reverse complement strand
ATTGCTCCTCATTACATCTCTCGAAAATGATGCATACCCTGAACCTCCCAAGAATATTATGGATTTAAAAAAGGCATTTGAGATAGGGAAAATAGTTGTTATGGGTGGTCTACTACCAGGCCAATCAACAAATGCTGTAGGAATCCTATCAGCTGAGGCAATTGGAGCCGATTTGTTTATCAATGTTACAAATGTTGACGGAGTCTATACGGAAGATCCACAGAAGAGTACAGCAGCAAAGAAGCTAAGCGTAATATCTGCGAATAAATTATTAAAACTAGTGTTAGCAGGTAAACTTTTAGCTGGGAGTTATGAGCTCTTTGATCCAGTTGCAATAAAAATTGTTGAACGATCAAAAATACCGTCTTGGATAATTGATGGTAGAAAACCTGAAAATATTATTCGAGTTATTAAAGGAGACGCTCTTGGAACGCTCATAAAACCGAGTTAAGTATCTCACACCAAGTAAGTTCAAAAGTTTTAGTAAAAAAATATTCTAAAGAAAAAGTTGATTTGAGCTCTATTCATTCACATATTCCAGATTTCATAACGAAAAATGATGCAGAAAAAAAAATCTATTTATACTATGTAAAAAATTAGGAATGTTTACAGGAACAATAGATTAAAATTTAACTATATGAAGTAAATGTAACTCAATATTCAATGAAGGAGAGATTGAAAGATAAGTCATATCACCAAGTAGAACACCATGTAGAAGGGATGATTTGGTGAAATCTGTTTAAAAATAAGAGGAATATGAAGTTACTTATCTGATTGTAGAAGACGATTTGTAAACTTAATTTTGGAGAAGAATTCAAATGAGAATGCGACTTTGTAGCTTCTGTGTAAAAAGCGGTATCTTATGTCAAAAATGTCAAGAAAAGATCGAAACAGGGGAAATAAACGAAACTTATATGAGAATCGCGAAAGAACTCATAAAGTTTGAAGATAAATATACTTCAATTCAAAAAATCTCGTTAAATAATGTCTATAATGTGGACAATATCATTATACTAGCTGTGTGAAGAGGAGATAGCTCACAACTTTTAGCTTTAAGAGGTCGGATTTTGAGAGACCTCTCCAAGGTTATCGGAAAGAGAATTAGAGTCTTTGAGGAAAGTGGAGAGGTTAGGAAGTTTCTAGAAGATCTTTTTATGCCCACAAAGATTCTTGCAATTAACACAATCTGGATACCAGATGGAACTACTGAAACAAGAGTAGTAATTCCTGGACGTAAAAGAAGACTTTTCCTGAGTGAAGAGATTTTAAAAGAGTTAGCACAAAAAATTCGTGGAATGACTCTCCGAATAACTTTTGAAGATCAGGAAGATAGATATTATTCTTGATTAATAACAGATTAATCGTTGCACAGAATATTTCTTAAAAAAGAATTATTTTTGAAAAGCAGGTGATCTTTTGTTAAAACGAACACATTATACAAATGAAATAAAAACAGGTGAAGTTGTTCTTTCTGGATGGATTAATAAAATTAGGGATCTTGGACGGGTAAAATTTATCATTCTTAGAGATTGTGAAGGGATCGCACAAATTACGTTTAAGAAAGGTATTGTAAAAGACACACTTTTTGAAGTTATAAAAGGATTAGGTCAGGAAGATATAATTTCTGTTAGAGGAAATGTCATAAAAAGAGAGAATGCTCCTCAAGGGGTAGAAGTTATCCCGAATGAAGTCGATGTTGTAGACAAGGCTATTCGTCCATTGCCTATAGATATTTCGGGTAAAATTGAATCGAATTTAGATGTACGTTTAGATTGGCGAGTTTTGGATTTAAGAAGACCAGAGACGACAGCCATATTTAAAGTTCAAGCTAAAATTGTAGAGGCCATGATGAAATTTCTTAATGAAAAAAGATTTCTACAAGTATTTACTCCATGTCTTATGGGTACAGCTTCAGAGAGTGGTTCAGAAGTATTTCCTGTTGTTTACTTCGAAAAAAATGCTTTCTTAAGGCAAGATCCTCAATTACACAGACAATTATTGATAGCAGCTGGATTCGAAAAAATTTATGATCTAGGACCTAATTGGAGAGCAGAACCAAGTCATACACCTAGACATCTATGCGAGTACAGAGCTTGCGCAGTAGAATTTGCTTTTATGTTAAATGAGTCTGATATAATGAGAATTGAAGAAGAACTCATTATAGCTGCTTTAAAGACGGTTAGAAAAGAATGTCAAAAAGAATTATATTTACTAGGGAAGGAAGTGTCAATTCCAAGTACACCATTTCCTGAATTCAAATTCCCGGAAGTATATGATATCTTAGAAGAATTTGGGAAAAAGATAGAGTATGGTGAAGACTATGATCGGGAATCTGAGAATATTCTGTCAAGATATGTTAAAGAGAAATATGGAAACGATTTCTTTTTTGTGAATAGATTTCCCTACAAGGTGAAACCGTTCTATGTAATGAAAGTTGACGAAAATCCTCAGTGGGCGAGAAGCGTAGATATGATATATAAAGGTCTAGAACAATCTTCTGGGGGACAACGAGAACACCGTTATGAAAAAAATATTCAACAAATCAAGGAAAAGCAAATGAACGTAAACTCTTTGGATTGGTTCACAAAATTCTTTAAATACGGGGTCCCACCTCATGGAGGTTTTTGCCTCGGGATTGAAAGGTTTGTAAAACAGCTACTAGACCTTAAAAATATTAGAGAAGGAGTATTATTCCCTCGAGCACCAGAAAGATTACTCCCATAATTTTATTACTAAATCAAGGTAAATTAGTTTATAGACATTAATACTAATTAAATATTTTGAGAAAGATATCCCTTGAATGAAAAAGATGTTGAAATCGGAATTATAGGGGGTACTGGAATCTATGATTCTGAAATAATTGAAGATACAAAAGTTATTAAGAAATATACACCCTTTGGTCGAACTTCCTCCCCGATTACTATAGGATATTATAAGGACAAAAAAGTAGCGTTTATTGCTCGTCATGGACATCAACACGAGATTCCACCACACAGAATCCCATTTAGGGCAAATATCTGGGCTTTTAAGGAACTCGGTGTGAAACGAATCATTTCACCATCTGCAGTAGGAAGTCTCAGAGAGAGGTATAAACCATCAGAATTTGTCATAATCGACCAATTTATTGATCGAACAAAATCGAGAAACGATACGTTTTATGATGGAGGACAAGTTTGTCATGTCTCTACAGCGGATCCATTCTGTCCAGAACTTAGAGAAATCTTGTTTAAAACATCTAAAGAGATAGGAATACCAACCCATAGAGACGGAACGTATGTTTGTATTCAGGGACCTCGATTCTCTACCAAGGCTGAGTCTAAGCTCTTTCGTTCTTGGGAAGTTGACGTGATAGGTATGACACTTTATCCAGAGGTTGTTCTTGCAAGAGAAGCAGAAATCTGTTTTGTAAATATTTCAATGATAACTGATTATGATGTTTGGGCTGAAAGACCTGTTTCAACTGAAGAGGTAATGAAAACGATGTCTTTGAATTCAGTCAATCTTAAGAAATTAATAAGGCATACTATCCCTAAAATACCTAAAAAAAGAGATTGTGTGTGTGCAAATGCATTAAACGAAGCGTATGTATAGGAATACAATGAATATAATGACATCCTTCTAAGATTGCCTATTTTCAATTATATTAAAAGTCGTAATGTGAATTTATTAAAATTAAGAATAATCAGTGTTTGAAGTATCACATCTTTAAGGTTAAATAAGATGGCTCCAAAGCTAATAAGAAGGTTTCCGCTAAATAGAGAATTGGTTCTTCTGTTCATTATTAATACCATTATGTCATTAGGTATGAACCTTACTAATTCTCTAAGGCCTCTCTATATTCAGAGCTTGGGTGCTACAGTATTAGAGGTCTCCTTTGTGATATCAATTACAGGATTAGCAGGTACAATAATGCGACTTCCAAGCGGATTTATCTCGGATATATATGGGAGACGAAAGATAATAATATTAAGTATCCTCCTCGCAATTTCACCACCATTACTTTATACATTTAGTAGCAACTGGGAACAATTGATTATTTGGGGAATAGTATATTCCATAGCCTTTGCATTATTTATGCCTTCTAGAATGGCAATAGTTGCAGATTATACATCTACAGCGAACAGGATGAGAGTCTATAGTATTATGAATCTTGCTTTTCCGTTGGGAAGTATAATTGGTCCAACTATTGGAGGGTTTCTTGAAAATACGCATGGTTGGAACATGATCTTCTACGTTGCCACAGCACTCTATCTCTTCTGTTTAGTACCTAGTTTAGTATTGTCAAAACCGCCAAGAAACACGTTTGAAGATGATAAAAAATCATCTTCAAAAAGAGCAAAGATTGACCTAAAATTTCTTCGCCCTTTATTGTCCTTCTTTTTCCTCAACCTATTTACTGGTTTAGGAATGGGAACTGTAAGTCCCATAACACCTATTTACTTGATGGATAAATTTAATGTTTCAACAGCTGAAATTGGTTTATTCATTTCTGTTGGTTTTGGTGTGACAACGATTCTCACACAGATACCTGCGGGGATCTTAGCTGATAAGATTGGTAGGAAAAAGTTCATCGCAATTTGTTTTGCATTAATGCCACTTCTCTTCATTCTATGGACAGAAGTCAATAATCTAATTCTACTTTTAATGGTTCAAATGGGAATTAATGCCCTTTGGAGTATGACCTGGCCGGCTTCAATATCTCTACTCATGGAACACTCCCCGAGAAACAGACGCGGACTTTCCTCTGGTTTAACTCAGACGGGAATTATGTTCGGATTTGCAATTGGACCCTACATAGGTGGTTATTTATGGGAAACAGTAGGAATGGCTTTTCCATATTACGCGTCAGCTCTTTTCCTAATATTATGCATCCCTACAATATCATTCATCAAAGAAAAAAGTGTAAAGTTGTAAGGTTATGTTGATAATTACTCTTGATTAATTTAACTATGTGGTATATGGTAACCGTTTACATTGCATGAAATGAAATTACGTTATCCATAACATTAGAATAGGGTTAGGCATAATAATTTGTTTTGATAGTATTTGTACAAACATACTAAATCTTCATTTCTCTAATTCTGATAATTTTCAATATTATAAATAAAAATTAAAAATTATAATTTTGATCATTATTGCTCTAACTTTAAGTTTAGCACATATTTTCAGTTTTTAATTGATCAATAATTTTCCAATGTTGTTTGATAGAAAGTTGGTAGATTATCTTTAGATGAAAGAAAGTTGGTTTAATGTAAGAATGAGTATTTCAAACTTATTTGTCTTTAAACGTCTAAAATATGGGTTCTCTAAAATGTTTAGTTGTTGGATTTAAATCTGTAAATGAGGAAGTGAACAGGACTCGTTTCAAGAACTAATAATAAGCCTGAGAATTTAGAGAGTGTTTCAGTATAAGAAGTTCTTCAATGTACAAAGTATTCTTAAATCATTAAATCTTAAGGTTGAGGTTAATAAGAAGGGGGTAAGTGTAAAAGAGTTAAAGCTGAAGCATATGTTGGAAGGATCTGGAGTAAAATATCTTGAACATCCATTTATTTGGCAAAATACAGTGGAGTTCAGACTCTATCAAAAGAAGATAGCAGATATAGCTTCTGAAAGAAATACATTAATTATTCTTCCTACGGCTTTAGGTAAAACGGTTATTTCAGCGATTGTTTCAGCAAATATACTCTATAATT
>JAUWJG010000034.1 GCA_030607815.1 Candidatus Bathyarchaeota archaeon | reverse complement strand
GGGTTTCTTTCTTCAAAGCACATCCATGGGTTTACTTATTATCCCGATGAGTGAAGGAAAACCGATGCCGTTTTTATCGCTATTGGACATAAACCGAACACGGGTATCTTCAGAGGAATAATCGAATTGAATGAGAAGGGCTACGTTAAAGTAGTTAACGAGACAGAAACCAGTGTTGAGGGAGTCTTTATTGCGGGAGATGTTGGAGACGACAGGTATCGACAAGCTATCACTGCAGCAGGGTCAGGTTGTAAAGCAGCTTTAGACGCAGAGAAATATCTTGAGAGTTAAGAATCTTAAAGAGAAAATAATTTTAGGATAAACAATTAAGTTATGACAGATACATTTGTTTCTAATAGGGTGAACAGAAATGGTATATGAATTACCTGTTGAAAAGCTGAGAATGAATTTCGATCCAACAATGCTTAATTGTGAAACGACTGCTGAGTTGAAACCTCTTGAAGGAATTATTGGTCAAGAGAGAGCTGTAAGAGCTCTTAAGTTTGGTTTGAATATCAAGGAGAAAGGCTTTAACATATATGTTGCGGGGGTACCAGGAACAGGCAAAACATCAGCGGTAAAAGATTTTATTGAGGAGATAGCTAAAACGGAACCAGTCCCTTCTGACTGGTGTTATGTAAACAATTTTCGTAATGCTTATGAACCGAAAGCAATAAGATTCCCTCCAGGAATGGCAAAAGAATTTCAAAAAGATATGAAAGATTTCATTACCGAAGTACGGAGGGCGCTTCCGAAAGTATTTGAGAGTGAAGATTATGCCACAAAAAGAGAGGAAACTGTAAAATCCATTGAAAAAGAAAAAATGGAAATCTTTGCTGAACTCAATAGAAGAGCACAAGAACAGGGTTTCTTTCTTCAAAGCACATCCATGGGTTTACTTATTATCCCGATGAGTGAAGGAAAACCGATGAATAATGAAGAGATAATGGCATTAAGCCCTCAAATAAGAGAGGAAATACAAAAAAGAAGTGAAGGATTAAGATCAGATCTGAGAAGTGCTACAAGACAAGCTAGGAATTTAGATAAAAAGGTTAATGATGAGCTCAAAAAATTAAATCGGGAAGTAACCATTTATACAATAGGACACTTTGTCTCGGATGAAGTTGAGAAATACACGGATTTTCCTGAGGTTACAGCTTACATTAAAGAAGTTCAGGAGGATATTCTAAATAATCTCGTTACATTTATAGGGAAACCTCGAGCTACTCCTCAGCTTCCATTTCCAACACCTTGGTTAAAGGAAATGCCATTCAGGAAATATGAAGTGAATGTGATCGTTGATAATTCAGACACACATGGTGGTCCTGTGGTTATGGAGCATAATCCTAAATATTCGAATCTTTTAGGACGAATAGAGAAAGAAGCTCAGTTCGGAGTCTTAACCACTGACTTCACTATGATTCGTGGAGGTTCTCTGCATAAAGCCAATGGGGGATATATAGTGCTTCCAGTTGAAGATTTACTACGAAATTTTACATCATATGAGGCCTTAAAAAGAGCTCTGATGAATAAATGTATCGATATCGAAGAAGCAGGGGAACGCTTAGGGTTTATCACTACAAAGGGATTAAGACCTAGTCCCATTCCTTTAAAGATAAAGGTGATCTTAATTGGAAACCCCTTTCTTTATCAACAACTTTACGCATTAGATCGGGATTTCAAAGAGCTCTTCAAGGTTAAGGCAGATTTTGACACAACTATGAACAAAAATGAAAAGAACGTACGAAAATATGCGTCGTTTATCTGTACCTTCTGTCAAAAAGAGAAGTTAAAACATTTAGATGTCTCAGGAGTGGAGAAAGTATTAGAGTATGGTTCTAGGTTAGCAGCTAATCAAAATAAACTTTCAACAAGGTTTGCTGTTGTTGCAGATATTATTAGAGAAGCTAATTTCTATGCTACCCAAGAAGATACAGCCTATGTTTCTGCTAAGCATGTAAAAAAAGCTATTGAAGAAAAACTCTACCGATCAAACCTTATCCAAGAGAAGATTCGAGAGATGATGGAAAAGGAAGTCATTCTCATCGATACCGTGGGGGAAACCGTAGGACAAGTAAATGGATTATCAGTTATGAGTCTAGGAGATTTTTCCTTCGGTTCACCATCTAGAGTAACCGTTAGTGTAGGCCTAGGACGAGAAGGAATCGTCGATATCCAACGTGAAGCAAAACTAGGAGGTTCCATCCATACAAAAGGAGTAATGATACTTAACGGTTATTTGACAGAGAAATATGCCCAAGATAAACCTCTCAGTCTTTCAGCCCGCCTAGTCTTTGAACAGAGCTACGGAATGGTGGATGGAGATAGTGCATCCAGTACAGAAGTATATGCTATCCTTTCCGCTATTTCAGGAGTACCAATTAAACAAAATATAGCAGTAACAGGATCAGTGAACCAGAAAGGAGAAGTACAAGCAATAGGAGGAGTAAACGAAAAAGTAGAAGGGTTTTTTGAAGTCTGTAAAATTAAAGGATTTACAGGAAAACAAGGTGTTTTAATTCCATATAGCAATGTGAAAAATCTCATACTTAAAGAGGAAGTAGTGGATGCTGTGGAAAAGGGACAATTCCATATATACCCTGTGAAAACAATCGATCAAGGAATCGAGGTTCTCACAGGAGAAAAAGCGGGTATGATAAAGACAGATGGAAAATTCCAAAAGGGAACCATAAACGAGCTTGTTGATAAAAAGTTGAGAGTAATGGCAGAAAAACTTAAGGAGTTTCCAGAATTCATCGTAGGAAAGAGAAAGTAGTATTCTAAAAAAAACTCAAAAGTAATAAATAATCACAAGCTAATATTTAAAATGTAAATAAATATTAGAAAAAGAAATTGAGGAGAAAAATAGAATGACAGAACTAAAACAAATTTACAAATGTACTATTTGCGGTAACATTGTTGAAGTGTTACATGCGGGTGTAGGACAACTTGTTTGCTGCAATCAATCGATGGAATTGCTCACAGAGAAAACATCTGATGTCGGTTTGGAAAAACATGTTCCAGTGATAGAGAAAATAGGTGATAAAATAAAAGTTAAAGTTGGAAATATACCACATCCCATGGAACAAAATCATTACATCGAATTTATAGAAATAATTGCTGATGGTAAAACTTGTAACAAACACTTAAACCCTGGAGATAATCCGGAAGCAGAGTTTCAAATAACATCAGAGAAAATAGAAGCAAGAGAGTACTGCACAGTCCACGGATTATGGAAATCCAATTAAAACCTGATCTACAATAGAACCTCTTCACCTATTCTTCTTTTTTTTAAAAATAAATTGGAAGATTTTCATCGTTTGTCAGAATGTATAAGGTGTTGAAAGAACCAGAATTTTCGAAAAAGATAGTTTAATAATTAGAGTCGTCAATGTATAACGCTTGAGGTAGTCATTTGCTAGAGGCATTCTTTGAACCAAAATCAATAGCTGTAATCGGTGCTTCAAGGAAAACAGGAAAAGTTGGTTACGAAGTTTTAAAGAATATCATTGAGAGTGGATTCAAAGGTAAAATTTTTCCAGTAAATCCTAAAGCGGAGGAGATTTTGGGACAAAAATGTTATTCTAGTGTATTGAAGATTCCAGATGAAATTGACCTAGGAGTTATAATCATCCCAGCTGCTTTTGTCCCTAAAGTGGTGGAAGAAGCTGGAAAGAAGGGAATAAAAGCATTAATAATAATTTCTGCGGGATTTCGAGAAGTAGGCGGTGAAGGTACTAAGTTAGAGGATGAGATTATTAACATTTGTAAAAAATATAACATCCGCGTCCTTGGACCTAACTGTCTTGGGATATTAAACGCTTTTGCACCCATAAATATTTCATTTGCTCCAACAATGCCTAAGAAGGGAAAAGCAGCTTTTATCTCTCAAAGTGGAGCTTTAGGTACTGCAGTACTCGACTGGATTCAAGATCAAAGAATTGGCTTAGGTAAGTTTATCAGTTTGGGAAATAAAGCAGATTTGGATGAAACTGATTTAATAGCTGAGTTAGCTGATGATGAAGAGACCAGCATCATTCTTCTCTATCTTGAAGGTGTAAAGAGAGGAAGTGAATTTATAAGGGTGGCTAAAAAGGTAACCCGTAAAAAACCTATAGTAATTCTTAAATCGGGAGTTACAGAAGCTGGTGCTAGAGCTATTTCTTCCCATACAGGTACTATGGCTGGAAATGATTTAGCGTTTAAAATTGCTTTCAAAAAGGCCGGTATTATTCGAGTTGAAACCGCTGAGGAGCTCTTTGACTTAGCTGAGGTCTTTTCAACACAACCAATTCCAGAAGGACCCAATGTTGCAATAATTACAAATGCAGGAGGACCAGGAATCCTAGCTACAGATTCTTGTGAGAAATATGGCGTCAAAATGGCCCCAATGTCCTCAAATATCGTCAAAAAGTTGAGGGAAAAACTGCCCCCCGCATCGGGGTTTTTCAATCCAATCGATGTTTTGGGAGACGCATCGGCAGAAAGGTACAAATTCGCTATAGAAACCGTTCTAAAAAGCGAGGATGTAAACAGTGGTTTAATAATTCTCGCTCCCCAAGCAATAACTAAACCATTATCGATAGCGAAGGCTATTGTAGACTCGAAACATATCTTCAAAGATAAACCCGTTATGACCTCATTTATGGGTGGAAGAACCGTTGCTAAAAGTATTGAAGAGATTGAGAAAGCAGGAATACCTAACTTCTCATTTCCAGAGAGGGCTATCCGTTCTCTATCAATTTTAGTTAAGTATGGTGACTATTTGAAGAGCTCTCAGATTGAAACCATCCCTCGGTTCCGGATAAATAAGAAAAAAGTATCGTCAGTGTTTAAACGTGTAAGAGAAGATAAACGGGTTACTTTAACTTGGGTGGAAGCAACAGAAGTCGTAAATGCCTATGGAATTCCAGCGACCATTCCACAGTTAGCAAATATTGCTGAAGAAGCTGTTCAAAGCGCAAATAGAATTGGTTATCCTGTTGTCTTGAAGATTGAATCACCCAACATTCTTCATAAGACAGACATAGGTGGAGTTAGACTTAATGTGAATACCGCTGAAGAGGTTAGAAGAATTTTTTTCGAATTAGTCGGGAGAGCCCACATATATTATCCAAAGGCAACGATCTTGGGGGTCAACGTTTCAAAAATGGTTCCCTTGGGTAGAGAACTTATCATTGGAATGACTCATGATATAACATTTGGTCAGCTTATCATGTTCGGTTTGGGAGGTATTTATGTCAACTTCTTAAAAGATGTTACCTTTGGATTAGCACCTTTAAGCGAGAGAGAGGTTGTTGAAATGATTGAACAGACGAAGGCGTTTACGTTGCTGAGAGGGATTAGGGGAGACGCAAGGTCAGACATAGATTCCATTATTGATGTGATTTTAAGATTTTCCCAGTTAGTGACAGATTTTAGTGAAATAAATGAAATAGACATAAATCCTCTTTCGGTCTATGAAGAAAATAAGGGATGTCTATGTTTAGATGTTAAGATTACAATTAGTACAAAGTAGATGATGAAAAAATGAATAAAAAACCAAGTCTATATGTTTGTTCAACCACTCGTTTTTGTGGAAAAAGCACAATATGTCTAGGTCTTGCGCAGAATTTTAAGGAAAAAGGATACAAAGTAGGATATTTTAAGCCAATTGGTTGGGAAATGAGTAGAGGGGTGAAAGGAGAAAAGATAGATGAAGATGCACAACTCATGATTAAAGTTCTCGATTTAGACCTATCAATGGATATTATTGCTCCAGTGATACTAAGTGAAAGATTTCTTGAAGAAAGCTCAAGAATTGATTCGGAAGAGTATATGACGAATGTTCTTCAAGCATATGAGAAAGCATCCAAAGATATGGATTTAATGCTCATCGAAGGTCCATCTACCATTGGTATTGGAATTTCAATTGGCTTGGACGCTGGAACTCTTGTAAAAAGGTTTGAAGCTCAAGTTTTAAAAGTTGCATGTATTGAGAATGATACCACAATAGATCGTATAATATGGGAAAAGAAGACTCAGAATATTATAAATGAGCAATGTTTAGGTATAATCTTGAATTTAATACCAAAGACAGATATAGAAAGAATTAAAGGCTTTGCAATTCCAACTCTTAAGAAACATAACATAGATGTACTAGGTATAATACCTGAAAATGTTGAATTGAAAGCTCCGACTGTAAGAGAAGTCTGCGAAAGAACCAACGCAACAATTCTCACACGAAAAGATAAATTAGATAGTTTAATTGAAAATTTCCTCGTAGGAGCTATGACGCCTGAAAGTGCTTTAACATATTTTAGAAGAACTTTGAGAAAAGCAGTCATTACGGGAGGTGACAGAACAGACATACAATTAGCAGCTCTTCAGACAGATACCTCTGTTTTAATTCTTACAGGTAATATTTACCCGGATATCAGAGTAATTGCGAGGGCTGAAAAAATAGGAGTACCCATTCTTCTTGTGCACTCTGACACCTATACTACTGTTAGAAACATAGAATTTCTAACGGGCAGGATTAGACATAATGATAATAAAAAAATTCAGTTAGCTAAGAAACTTGTGAACACTTATGTTGAATGGGAGAAGATTCTAAAATCTGTAATGGTTGAGAGCATCTAGAAAAATCAAACTTAAAGATTTCCACACGCTGTGAACTAATCCACTAATATATCTTTTAATCATCTTAAGTGAAGTTCTTCTAATGATTTAGTGCATCAAGGATTATTGTGGATAAAATAATTAAATCTTTTATCTTTGCCATATTCTGGAGAAGTTATCTATTAGTGTCAACAAAGTAATCAATAGTAAGAATAAAGATCAGATATATTTTCGGATTCTTTCATTTCTGAGTAGGGATGTGTCTATCAGAATTGAAAAAATATGAATAAACTAATTATTATAATCTACTCGAGAGAAACCAAAGCAGTTTTATTACACATTTCTGCTAAGTTCTTTGCCTCATTCTTTGAAAAGGGTTTCTTAGTCTTTCTCCAAGATGTCTAGAGTGTCTATATTGTTAATACAATATTTATTTTTGTTATAATTATATAAAATGTGATTAGTGAAACATCTTGTAAATTAATTCAGCTCTCTTTTTACCAATCTTAGGAACTTTTTTAAGATCTTCAACTTGGGCAAAAGCTATATCAGAAATTGTGGAAAAATGATCTAAAAGATTAGATGCTAGTTGGTTACCAATATATGGAAGCGCTGAGAGGATGTATTTTTTTCGATTTTTTAGAGGTAGGTCAGCCTTTGCAGGTTTCATATACCACTTTGCACTGGGAAGTTTATCATTCTTTCCTGCAGATTCTCTCTTAATGAGTATTTTCATGAAGGCTTTAAAGGCAATATCGCTTTCAACGTGAATAATAGGTGTATTATAGACGTATAAGATCTCCATATAAGCCCCCATAAGCTGAGACCAAGACGTTTTAAGATCATCAGTCTCATAATCAAGGTTCTCAAAGTATTTTTTATAATTACCATGAATAAGAAGAATTCTTCGTTTTAATGAATATCCAGCTACTTTTTCAGTCTTCATCATCCTGAGAAGTTGATCCCATAACCTATTAGATCTAATAGAAGTCAATAAATCGTTGATAGTCTTTCTCTCTACGACGATGCCTTCGGATCCTGAAACCAACAAGTAATCTCCCACAGATAATTGTGTAACCACAACGTCTTCACATATGTCTTCGACCAGTTTCAACACACTACGTTCCCTATAATCTACAAGAAGTTTCATTCAAATGTCCTCAATTGAATTATTTAGAAACGTGCATAAATGGTTTTTTTTCACTTATTTAATAAAAGGTATCAAATATCACATTACAATCATTATTTTTTATCTTCATTAGATAGAATCATCTTTTTAAACACTTTTTTTGTTAAGATATATATGGATAAATTATGGTGTTTACAAAAAAACAAGATATGTGCATTTTATGGTTTCAAGTAAGTAGATTAGAGTGTTTTTTCAAGCATTTCGATAAATTCTTTAGCTTGTTTCATTCCCTTTTCCAAAAGAGTTCAGAAGTTATATCAAAACCTAGATTTTCACCAAGTTCACATGGAGATTTACTTGAACCTGCAGCTAAAAGACTCTTCAGTTTTGGAACGAATGCTTTTCCCT
>JAUWJG010000012.1 GCA_030607815.1 Candidatus Bathyarchaeota archaeon | reverse complement strand
GACAGTATATCTCCTAAACTATCAGAATCATCATTCGAACTTTTTTCCAAAATAAACCCTAAGAATTTTTTAAGTACAATCAGATAGTAATCGAATTTCAATAAAAAAGAGTTATACATATCCTGCTTTCTTTAAGTATTCTGTCACAAAAACTGCACCCTTAGCTGCACCCATCTTAGTGTTATGCGAAAGTAAGACATATTTTATTCCATTGATCAAGGCTTCATCCTTCCTTATTCTTCCAACAGTCGTTGCCATACCATCATAAGTGTTCCTATCTAACCTAGGTTGTGGTCTAAACGGATTATCTTTAACTACTATCATTTTTTCTGGTGCAGATGGAAGTTTAAGACTCTTCAAGTCATCTCCAAATTTTTCAAATGCTTTCTTAACTTCTTCTATAGTACAATCTCTTCCCATTGAAACAAAAACGGCTTCCATGTGACCATCAATTACATTCACTCTTGTACAAGTGCAACTTACTTTTATTTTCGAAGCTTCAATTTTATTTCCAACATATTTCCCTAAGATTTTTTTTGTTTCTAGCTGTACTTTTTCTTCTTCTTCTGGTATATAGGGGATGACGTTCTCTATTATGTCTAAAGCGGCCACTCCGGGTGAACGTCCACCTCCCGAAATTGCTTGCATAGAGGTCATGATAACCTTTTTTAAACTAAAAATATCTTTAAGAGGTTTTAAAGTTATTACTAACCCCGTAGTTGTGCAATTAGGTTGTGTTGTTATAAACCCTTTCCACCCTCTTTTCTTTCTTTGGACATCAATCATTTTAACATGCTCTGAGTTCACACCTGGCACTAAAATTGGTACATCCTTTTCATATCTGAATGCTGAAGCTGTACTTACTACAGGTTTCCTCTTAGCATACTTTGGCTCAAGTTCTCTAGCGACTTTAGACTCGACTGCAGAAAAGATTACATCTATGTCTCCAAGATTTAGTTTTGTTGCATCTTCTACATTCATTTCTAATAAATCTTGTTTAGGTTGATTATCACAAAACCACCGTACTGCTCCCGTTTCAGGATTTTTAATAGCTTCTAGATATTTTTTTCCTGCAGATTTTTTAGAGGCAGCTAGAGTCGAGATTTCAAACCAAGGATGATCTTGTAAGGCAACAACAAATTGCTGTCCAATAACACCCGTAGCACCAACAATGGCTATTTTTAATTTGTCCAAATTTTCACCCTTCTATGATGTGAAGATTATCTGTTTAGTAATATTGCTTTTGGTAATGTAACACTTAAATTTTTAATATGAAAAAACTATAATTAAAAAAGGATTAATAAAAATTATGAAAAGATGATGTAATTTGACCTCATTAGACCACGAATTAAACTTCCTTTCAAAGATGGTTGAAATCAATACGGAATCAATTTCCAAGAAGGGCTATGTTCAATGTTCATCGATAATAGTTGAAGAAGCAGAAAATCATTCTCTAGACGTGGAAATAGTGGATGGTGAAAAAGGTGCTGAAGATGGATTATCACGTCCAAATATTGTTATATCTCTTGATAATGGTTCAGATGTAACTTTACTTCTTGAATCACATTTTGACATTGTTCCACCTGGCCCTAATTGGTCATATCCTCCGTTCAAATTAACGATTCTAAATGGAAAAGCTTACGGAAGAGGTACTGCGGATAACAAGTCGGGTATTGCAGCTGCAATGGGCGCGATGATTCAACTTAGGAAAGAGGATCTAGATATTAACCTTAAACTGATTGCTGGTGTTGATGAAGAAATTGGTGGAAGATACGGTTTGGACTATGTCTTAACTGAATATGGACTGCAAGGAGACGCTGCATTAATCCTCGATTCAAGTTCAGAGAGACTTAATTTGGGGGCAAGTGGCATCATCTGGGGAAAAATAATTATTAAAGGAAAACAAGGTCATGCCGGTTATCCATTCAAAGCCACTAATGCTATCGAAGAATCTATGAAACTACTTACTGCACTAGAAATATACAAAGATACAGTTGAAAAAAAACAATCAATTCTTCATGCACCACCTGAATCTCCAAAACAATTCATTTGGGGAAGATATACCGTTACAATGATCAAGGCATGGGAAAAAGAAAATGTAATTCCAGGTGTTTGCGAAGTTCGTTTTGATCGAAGGCTTCTCCCAGAGGAACCTATTGAACCTGCAGTTGAAGAATTAAAATTCTTCTTCAAAAAAGCAGTTGAAAAAGTAGATGTTAATGCATCTCTTGAGATTATACATAAACTTCCGGGTTATTGCACATCTAAAGATAACCTTTTTGTTAAAACGGTTTCAGAACAAATTAAAAAAACTATAGGCTATAGCCTTCCTTTTGCAGGAGAACTAGGGGGAAATGATGGAACCTTTTTTGCTAAAAATGGGATTCCTGTTATATGTTATGGTACAATACGAAGTGATACGTCTTACCATGGTGTGAATGAATTTGTCTATATTAAAGACATTCAAAGAATTCGAGATTTAATAGTAAATTTGGGAAAAGTACCAAGAGAAAAAATAATATAATACTGAATCGACTATTTCTAACTTGTTGAACTTTTTCTTCTAAATTTTATCATTATAGGCGTGGTATACATGAACCGTTACACATTGCATTTTATCATTAATCCACTGTTATTTCGTCATTTTAATGAAATTTATTAATCCAACTATCATTCATTATCAGTTAATAAAATAAACTAAAAAAATAAACAAGAAAATAATAAAAGAGGTAACTAGAATGGAAAGACCAAACTGGGATCAATACTTTATGGGTATCACAAATTTAGTTAGCGGTAGATCTACATGCCTTAGGAGACAGGTAGGTGCTGTCTTAGTCAAAGATAGAAAAATCCTCGCCACTGGCTATACCCACTAAATATGGGGGGTCAAAATGGCGCACCTAAAGGTCTTCTTCACTGCAGTGAACTTGGTGGATGCTTAAGAGCGAACTTGAAAATCCCTTCTGGGGAAAGACATGAACTCTGTAGAGGAGTACACGCAGAACAAAACGTCATTATCCAAGCTGCGGTTCATGGGGTGTCAACTAAGAATGCAACCATTTATTGTTCAACATATCCTTGTTCCATCTGTGCAAAGTTGATCATTAATGCTGAGATTTCTAGAGTTGTTTATGTCGATGACTATGAGGATGCACGTGCAAAAAAATTATTCGCGAATGCAAATATGAAAGTGATGATGTTAAAGAATGATTGAAAAAATGAATATGAAAAACTTAAATACTTCGATTCTGTTGGAAACCTTGGTAGATAAGAAATAACGTTCTAATGTGATTTAAATGCCTAAAAGTCGTGGTGGTATGGCTTATACAAGGATTAAGTATATTCATCGTCGCCCACAATTAAAAATCAGGCGATTTTCTATGGGTGACCCTTCAAAGGAATATAAGTACGTAATCTCCCTAATTTCGGCTTTTCCTGCCAAAATAGGTGGAGGTGCTATAGAGTCTGCAAGGATAACTGCAAATAAAGTTTTGGAGTCAAGTACTGGAGTATCATATTTTTTTAAGATAGCTATCTATCCTCATGAAATAGTTAGATTGCACAAAATGATGGGATTTGCTGGTGCTGATAGGTTAAGTCAAGGAATGTCAAGATCTTTTGGAAAAGCTACTAAAAGAGCTGCGAGAGTTAAGGCGAATCAACCTATTCTAATTTTTTATACTAATAAAGATGGGGTTGATTTAGCTAAAGCCGCTCTTAAAAAAGCCTCTAAGAAACTTCCTATGTCCTGTAAAATTACAGTAAAGGAAAACCCTTTTTAGATCTTTTTCTTTAGCCAGTGAGAATTGTAATAGTTGATGGAATGGTTGGACAGAAGCAAATAGAAATTATTCTCTCCAAATTATTACCTTATTCAAATCCAAAGTTAAAATTAGAAGAATATTCTCTTGATTCTAAAAGTGCTGCTAAGATACTTAGTGTAGCCGGAATGATTTATAACGATATAATTGATAAGTGTGTTATTGATCTTGGTTGTGGAACAGGTATCTTAGCTATTGGTGCTGCATTAATTGGAGCAAAACATGTAGTTGGTATAGACATTGATGACGAGAGTATTAATATTGCAAAAAAGAATGCTCGGGAAGTCGCAGTTGAAGTAGATTATTTAGTGGGGGACATTAGGTTGATTTCTTCCTCTTTTGATACAACTTTAATGAATCCTCCCTTTGGAAGTTGGAATAGAGGAATTGATATAATTTTTTTAATGAAAGCATTACAAATTTCGAAAGTTATTTATTCATTACATAAACGTAGTGAAAAAAGTCGCGAATATTTAGCTAGAAAGATAGCTTCATTAGGCGGAAAAATCGAAAAAATTTTCGAGTTAGAAATAATTTTACCTCACACTTATACCTTCCATCGTAAGAAAAAATATTACGTAAAAACTGACCTCTATCGAATCAAAACTATTACTTAAACATAATTTTAAAGAAACTTATGCATAAAGTAAAAAATTATCTGAACGTAATATTTACAAAATCTAGAGGGTTTATAAGGAACCAATCTTCAAGATAAACCATAATTATAAGGAAATCGATAAACAACTACCTACTTTTTTTAAATTAATTTTTAATTCTAACCACATCATTGTAAGAAGTGCTTTTGAAAATGAAGTTGATAAGAAGGAAAAGTGGAACATTTACGGTTCCAGGTGACTACTTAGGAGTCATTGAAGAATTTTTACCTGGGGGAGGAACCTATATTGATGATGGAATTATATACTCTTCAAGTACTGGTCACTTACTTGTGGATTCACATAATCGAAAGATTTCAGTTTACCAAAAAACTAATTCACCTTTGATCCCTAAAGAAGGGTCTCTTGTACTAGGCACAATCGTCAGTATTCATAATAAAAATCTAAATGTAAGGATCTTTCAGATCAGAGATAAACCCCTTTTTAACCCTTTTAATGGGATTATGCACATTACTGATGTGCGTAGAGGTTATGTAAAGACTATGTTAGATGTATATCAAATTGGTGATATTATCCGCGCAAAAGTTATAAGTATAAAAAATAGAGAATTTCATCTTTCTACTCAAGAGAATGAATTGGGAGTCATCCACTCAAAATGTTCTTTTTGTGGAGACAAACTAATATTATCTCAAAACAGTCTTAAATGTCCTCAATGTAATAAACCTAAATGGAGAAAAATAGCTTCAGGCTATGGAAAAAAAGACTTTATAAAACTGTTTTAAAACCTGGGAGGTTGAGAATGAATGAAAATAAATGTCTTACATCAATCAAAAAATGAACTACGAATCGAGTTAGTTGGTGAAGGCCACAGTTTTACTAATGTACTCCAATCCACTCTCTTAAAGGATGACACAATAGAATTTGTCGGATATAATATTTCTCATCCATTAATGGCTAATCCTATACTGTTCATACGAACAAAAGGAAAAAGACGACCAGAAGATGCTTTAATCGATGCAGCAAGAAGCCTTGTAAAGGAATTGAGTTTAATCGAAAACACCTTTAAAAAGAATTTTAATATTTAAAGTGAATAATCGGTTAACCTTCTATTATACATAGATTGATCTCATGGAATACTTTTTCCATATTTCAAATCAATTTAGAATTTATTTTATTAGAAGATTAGTATTATTTTTCATCAAACATTCATCTTGATCAAAGAAACAGGTAGAACTCATCCAATTACCAACTCAAATTTAACCATAGCTCTGATAAGAAAAATGTGAAAATTATTATTTGAACACATATGTTATAAAATATGAGGGAACTCAGCTAAATATTTTCATTAACATTCTTATCATTTCTTATATGTATACAGCTCTTTGGAAACCTCCTTAGAACATTGATATTTTGGTCAATTTTAATCAAAAATATAAATAAAATAGCTCAAACGTTGGGACTGTGGTAGATCTTGCCAATTTTCGAAATATTAAGCGAGAAATACGTATCATTGGAATCACCAATGGCCCTTTTATTCCATTAACACTTGAAAAAATTGATCTTTTTGGCTTTGTTTTTCGGAGGGACGTTGGCTTGATGATGTTATTAGGAGGAAAGTGAATGTAGATGGTTTGGATGCAACAAATAAAATAAGTGATATGATTAGAACTTCCCCCTACTATCAACAACTAAGAGTTATAATGCTTAATGGAACAATTTGTGCAGGTTTTAATACAGTGAATCTAAAAAAACTGTTTGAGCTCACAGGTCTTCCTATCATTTCAATAACTAAAGAAAAGCCTGATATTAATTACTTAAAACTAATTCTTAGAACTCTCCCTCAATGGATAAAAAGATGGAAAGATATTGAAGAAGCAGGTGAGATAATTATATTAAAAAGAGAACATTCTAAAATTTGTTTACAGATAGCAGGACTTTTAAGAGTAGATGCAGAGAAGACTATCTACAATCAGTAGTACAAGAAGTATCACTCCAGAACCTTTACGTGTAGCTCATATAGTATCTTAGGTTTATCTAAACAATTTATTGAATGAAAAGAGAAATAGTTAAATCTTTGTTCTGGAGACTGCATGGACTAAGTACGAATTTTAGAGGGATTTATATGGAGTTTTGTCCTAGTTGTCAAATGCGTTTAGTTCTAAAGCAAGAGACTTCAAATGATGAGAAGGATTTCTCACTGGTGTGTCTTAAATGTGGATACAAAAAACAGGTTTTAAAAGAAGAACCTTTTACACCTAAAATGGGTAACTATAAAAATGATGAAATTTCAGAACAGAAATTGATAACTGTTATCAATGAAGAACATATGAAGCTTCGAACAATGCCAGTGACTAAGATTGAGTGCCCTAAATGTAACAATAAGGTTGCCTATTGGTGGATGGTTCAAACGAGAAGCGCTGATGAATCGTCAACACAATTTTTTAGGTGTACAAAATGTAATCATACATGGAGGAAATCTGCATAACTACATTTTTTGGTAATTATTAAATATCGCTTTCAATAGTATTAAAATGTTCTTTGTTCAATAGAAATAAAATGTGTGGGAAAATCTTTACTTGTTTACAATAAAAATGACTGATGCAAAGCTTTGGAAAAATCTCATAGGTGCTATTTCAACTTTAATAGATGAAGGAACCTTTGATATCGACAAGAATGGAATAAAACTTAGAGCTATGGATCCATCACATGTTGCAATGGTAGATTTCGAATGGCCTAAAACCGTTTTTGATGAATACAATTGTGACACTCCTACAAAACTGTGTATTAACATCAGTGAAATGTTAAAGTTTCTGAAACGAATTGGAAGTAATGAATCACTTGAGCTCAGTCTTGACCCACAAGCCCGTTTAAACATGGTTTTAAAAGGTAAATATATCCGAACTTTTAATATGGCAACCCTAGAACCAATAACTGATGCGATTCCTGCTCCCAAAATTTCCTTCAACGCAATAGCTAAGATTTCAACTTCATGCTTAAAAAACGCGATGGATGATATATCCACTGTTAGTGACCACATCCAATTCGAAGTTACACCTAAGAAACTTGTAATGCGTGCTTCTGGTTACTTAGGAAGTGCTTCTGTTGAAGTGGGGACAGATAGTGAAGACCTTTTAAGCCTATCAATAAAGGAAAATTCAAAAGCAACTTTTAGTCTGAATTATTTATCTCAGACAATTAAAGCCGCCTCATCTGTCTCAGACGTTGTTACAATCGAGTTTTCTAAAGATATGCCTATTCGGTTAACTTTTGAGATGCAGGAAGGTAAACTTCAATACTATCTCGCTCCACGAATCGAGAACACGTAACCGATATTTTTTCGTTTTATCATTTAACTAATTTTCTACTTGTTTAGTTTCCTTTCCGTTTTTGGGTCCACTTTTCAAATTTTTATATTTAATAACCAAAATATAGCTCAGTACACGTAGTCAGAATGATTCAGAATCCTTGTTTAATAATAATTTCTTTCTCTAACAATTAAGAGACATTTTATCTTATCATTTTTAACATTCAAATATATTAAGGGACTTCAGACAATCTATGCCTTAACTAAAACTTCAACAATCTTTATTAATTAAAAAAGATTTAAATATTAGGAAAACCAACCTTAAAACTCCGCAAATTACATATAAGCCTTAAGTATATTACGTAAATAAACTTAAGAGGAATTTCTTAAAATTCCTTTGCCAAATGAAGCAAAATGTGGATGAGGCAAAATGTCAAAACCATTCTATGTTAAAATAAATATCTCAAAAGAACTCGCTGACATCGCTTACGAAACTCTTCAGGTAGCTAGAGACACTGGAGCTGTTAAGCGAGGAACTAATGAAACAACAAAAGCAATTGAGAGAGGCGTAGCAAAACTCGTTTACATCGCAGAAGATGTTGAACCCCCTGAAATTGTTGCACATCTTCCCCTCCTTGCGGATGAAAGAAAAATTAGCTATATTTTCGTACCAAGCAAAAATCGACTTGGTGCCTCTATAGGTCTTGATGTTTCTTCTGCCGCTGCATGTATCACGGAACCTGGAGATGCTGAGGAGTTAATAAAGAAAATAATAACTAGCATTGATGAATTAAAGCAGGGTGCATAATCCTTGAGTTCCACGGAAAACTTAACCCCAGCTGAAGTAATAGAAGTCATGGATAGAACAGGTGTTACTGGTTCTGTTGTCTTTGTTCGCGTAAAACTTTTAGAAGGAAATGATAAGGGGCGCATCATCACTAGAAATGTTAAAGGTTCTATTAGAAATGGTGATATATTGATGTTGAGAGAAACTAGGCGCGAAGCCAAAAGTCGTGGCCGCTATTAGGTTGGAACAATATGCCGAAGATTTTTCAATGCTCTTTTTGTGGTAAAGATTTTCCTCAAGGAACAGGTCTAATGTATGTAAAGACAAATGGTACTGTATACTGGTTTTGTTCAAGTAAATGTCGAAAATCACGATTAAAATTAAAAAGAGATGCTAGAAAACTAAAGTGGACAAAATATTATGCCCAGTAACAATTTGATTCTATTAAACTCTTGGAAAAAAATAATTATTTTTCAATAAATCCAAATTATCCGATATAGCTTGAAAACGTACTGGTGCAGCTAATGATTTTAAATGTATAAAAATATCACGAAGCTAATTTGAGGGATGTAGATCTTGTTTCTTTGTCAATTAACAATATTTTTTACCAAGGATTTAATTCTTTATCATAAACAGTTAATAGCTTTTTCTAGGGTATATAAATGAGAATCATTATGTTTGGTCCACCCGGAGCTGGGAAGGGCACATTTTCATCGCGACTTGGGCACATACTTGGTATATGTAGGATTTCAACGGGTGACACATTCAGAAAACATATAACTCAAGGCACCGAACTTGGTGGGAACGTTAAGATTTATGTTCAGAAGGGTATACTTGTACCAGATGATATAGTGATAAATGTTTTGAAGAAGAGATTGACTCAAAAGGATTGTGAAGGCGGGTTCATTTTAGATGGGTACCCTCGAACGGTAACGCAGGCTATGGCGTTAGAGGATGAAAAGATTGATGTGATAATCACCCTCATTGTTCCTGATGAAATTTTGATCGCAAAATGCGTTGCAAGACGAATCTGTAAAGACTGTGGAGACATTTATAATATTCTCAAAATAGATAAGACGATAAAAGGTATAATGTATAGTCTACCATCAATGCCGCCTAATATTGAAGGTAGATGTAATAAATGTGGAGGAGGATTGATACAACGCATAGACGATAATCCTCAAGTGATTAAAACTCGTCTAGAAATCTACAGAGAGCAATCGAAACCTATCATACAATATTATCAAGATAAAATCCTCTTTATTGATCAACATGTGCGAGTAGGACCAGAACTTATGATCTCAACAATGTTAGACAAATTAAAATCTAAAAATTTAGTTTAAAAAGCTAAAGACATTTTTAAAACATTTTATTTCTTCTAGTTATCGAATATTTCTAAATTACTGAAGTATAAATACAAGTATTCAATCAATATTCTACTATTCCTTTGCTTAAAAGGTGTGTATTAATGCAAAAGCAGCTCAGACAACCCATAGTATGTGTACTAGGACATGTGGATTCTGGAAAAACTTCCATTCTTGATTATATTCGGAGTTCAGCTGTTGCATTAAGAGAAGTTGGCTCTATGACTCAACATATTGGTGCCAGTTTTTTTCCTCTTAAACTTCTAAAGGAAATCTGTGGTCCTCTATCTGAAAGTTTAGGTGGAAAAATAGCAATTACCGGTCTTTTAGTAATCGATACTCCAGGTCACCGCATTTTTATGAATTTACGACGAAGGGGTGGCTCAGTTGCCGATATAGCAATTCTTGTGATAGATATTGTTCGAGGTTTTGAGGCTCAAACTTATGAAAGTTTATCTATTCTAAAGAACCGAAAGACCCCTTTCATCGTAGCAGCCAACAAGATCGATACGATTCCTGGTTGGGTTAACCACTCAAAATTATCATTCATTGAATCCTTTAACAAACAAAATCTTACTGTTCAACGTCAACTTAATGATTTACTCTATGTAATTATGGGACACTTTTCAAGGCAAGGTTTCCAAGCTAACCGCTTCGATAGAGTTGTTGATTTCACGAAAACAATTACTATAATTCCTGTTAGTGCTAAAACAGGAGAGGGAATACCTGAGTTACTCATAACCTTAATCGGCTTAACCCAACAGTATTTACAAAATAAACTAATAGTGAGTACTGGACCGGCACATGGAACTGTTTTAGAGGTTAAAGAAGATGTAGGTATGGGTGTAGTCATTAATGTAATTCTCTACCGAGGCATTCTTCGAAAGGGGGATGTCATCATTATAGGTGGCATGAATAAGCCTATAATAACTAAAGTAAGAGGTATCTTCCTACCTAAACCATTAGATGAAATTAGAGATCCACAAAATAAGTTTAAGTCAGTTAACGAAGTCTCTGCAGCTGTTGGAATAAAAATAGCTGCACCGTCTGTTGCTGAAACTTTAGCCGGTGCTCCTTTGTATGCAGTTGGCCCAAATAATTCTATAGAAGACTTAATACAAAAAGTGACAGATGAGGTAGAAAAGCTTAGGATAGTAACTGATAAAATGGGTGTAATATTAAAAACTGACACTCTGGGATCTTTAGAGGCAATAGTTTCTGAGTTAGAAAACAGTGCAATTCCTATTAAGCTTGCGGATGTGGGAGACGTCTCCAGAAGAGAAGTTATCGAGGCATCTTTAATAAAGAAAACTACCCCACTTAGAGGAATTATTCTTGCTTTTAATGTAAAGATTTTACCAGAAGCTCTCGAGGAAGCAAAAAAGAACAATATTGAACTTTTTCAGAATAATGTTATTTATCGTCTTATCGACGATTACAAAACTTGGGTGGATAGGGAAAGAGAAGCTATAACTAAAATGAAACTTAAGGCTTTAGTCCATCCTGGGAAAATACAGATTCTATATAACAGTATCTTTAGAAAGAGTAATCCCGCTATATTTGGTGTAGAGGTATTAGCCGGACGTATAGAACCAAAATATTCGATGCTCAAAAACGATGGTGAATATCTTGGTGAGATCTTTCAGATACAGGATGGTGGAGAAACTATATCCTGTGCAAATATACGTATGAAAGTTGCTATCTCAATGAAAGATCCCATTTTCAATCGTCATTTCAATGAAGGCGACCTCTTATATGTAGCTGTTCCGGAAAAACATGTGAAGGAACTCTTAACAAAATTTAAAAGAGAGCTATCTTTAGATGAAATTCAGACTCTTGAAGAACTCATTCAAATTATGAGGAAGAAAAAATTACTATGGGGATTGTGAAGATTTAATAAGCATGATAACGGTTGAGATTCTACAGGGAGAAATGAAATGTCATGGTAAGATTTAAACTGGTAATATCAACTTCAGAAGGAAAATCAAAAGGAATTACTTTAGAAGGTTCAAGGGCTCAAGCTCTTATTGGAAAAAGAATTGGTGATATTTTGGATGGCTCAATTATGGGGCTGTCAGGTTCTAAGCTTCAAATAACTGGTGGAAGTGATAAAACAGGATTCCCCATGCGGTTCGACGTTCATGGTGGCGTAAAAATTTCCATTATCTTGAGTGATGGTGTAGGATTTAAAGCAAGTGGTAATGGGAATCGTCAAAGGAAAACAGTTCGCGGTAACGTTATTACTGATGAAATAGTGCAAATCAATCTTAAGGTCTTAAAGAATTAGTATCTCATCGACTTCCTGCTTCTATCTTAACTTAGCGATAGCTTCTATTCCTATTTAACGTGAACGTAAGAATTATGGTAATTAAATAGGGTCTAATTCATCTTTGAAGGGAAGAAAATTATTCTCATTTAATCTCTGATGTTGTCTGATATTCTGTATAGGCACATTTTCCACAAGTATACCTTGCGTTTTCTCCTTTATGAATCGCCATAAAAGATGTGCATCTGGGGCATTTTTTTAGTCTTCTGATCAATTTACCCTCTTTTATCTGATAGTACGTATAACTTTTATTTTCTTTTCTTTTCTTCTTTTTCACCTTTTTTGTTGTCATAGCTTACTCTTTCCTCATTTACTTCCCTTTCTTCTTCGTTCTTCGAGATGGAAGATTTCGTTTTTTAATATGTTCTGCAACTAACGCTTCTCCCCTTTCTTTTTGATCATAAATCTCTGCGATTACAGTAGTACGATTTGTCCCTGTTAATGTTTCTAACTTTAACACATATATTTTTTCTTCATTTGTGTTATATTCCTGTGCAATTATTTTTTTTACATCATACAGTCGAGGGGTTCCAGATAATACATGATCTATGAAGAAGACCAACTCTCTACGTTTTAAAGCAGAATTATACTTATCCACTGTTTTTACTAGTTTCATGGCGATGCTTCCTAAAACTCTTGAAATGTTATGATACCTAATACTTTAACCTTTCCGTATCTCATTAATAGATCTATCTCAAAAATCTTTTTTTATATATTTTAATTTACAATTATTTTTTTCTTTTTCAAGACGATATTTACTTGATACAATGTTCAAGTCGATGAGCGAAATTCACAAGTTCAAGTTAATAAAAAAAATTGTTGAATAATAAAATAAGTATCGGTATAAATAGCTTAAGTAAGACTTGTTTGAATACTATTACAAGACTTCCGGACTTAATATAGCCTCTATTATTTTGATAAATTAATAATCGAAAATACTCTTTTGTGTAATTTGTATGTATTCTTTTGTAGATTTCAAAAAAAACTTCCCCTATCTTGGTGATTGAAAAGAAATCATGTAACTCGTTAAAGGAAGTTAAAGATGATCGTACTGAATTTTATAGGTTCAGTATTTGTTCTACTTCTTCTTTGATTGTGCTAGTTACTTTCACCATAACAATCCCCACTTTAGGTTGACCGTATATGATCAGAGTTCCCATTGGAGCAAACTTGATTGCAGATAACGTGAGTAAATCCTCTTCTCCATCGACTAGAATTCGCGTTACCGATGAACTGTTAACTCCTTTTCTTACGGCTTCAAATGCTTCTTGGGTAATTGTTCCTGGTGGATTTTTAACTTTTAAAGTTTTTATTTGTTCCATGGGGATGGGTTGAATTTTTTTTCTCATAATTTTATTGTCAACTATATAGAGGTCAGCTTCAATACCGAATTTAACCAAGTTTAATGTTATACAATCTCCTATAGCACACAGTTTCGTTGGCCTTTTTTTAGCGATCTCTCTTTTTAGGTAATTCATCGTTTCATCTGGATTGCCGACAATCAATTCCCCTAGCGGTTGTTTTAATTTTATGCGCATCTTTTCACTTATTCGGTAAGTCTTCAAGTTTCTTTATCCTCGAACAAGGATGGCATATTTGCCTGGTTTTGTTATATTTGCTATTTTTGCTATTTTTGATTTGTCGGGGTAGACGATAATGAGTTCACCAACCCAATCATCAGATAATGAAGAGGTTTTACAGTTAGGACATAACTTTGTAGTAGTTATTAAGCGGCAGTTCCTACAAGCTTTTTTCTTCATTTATTATCTCCTTCTTTATTTTTTAGAGGTGTATGTGCCTTTTTTACGTCTTCAATAATCCATTCAATCTTGCCTAAGAATGGCTGTCGCATAGTCAGTCCTATTTTACCTGATGATCCTCCCTTTGGAAGGGAAACAGCAGTGATTCGAGCTCGAACTATATCTCCTCTTCTCAATGTCCGTCTTGTCTCTTTTGCGATTAGAACTCCCTGTCTCTCATCGAAAGAAACGAAGTCATCAATGAGTTGGGATACGTGGATGAGAGCATCTAAAGGTCCTATCCTTATAAAAGCTCCAAAGTCTTCCACCTCAACAACTTCCCCCTCGACTATTCCTTGAATCTCTGGATAATATGATAAAAGTGTAAATGATACGATGTGATGTGTTGCTCCATCTCCTGGAATTATTTTACCAAGGGAGCTGACTTTTACATCTATTACTGCTACAACGAAACCTAGCTCACCACTAACTAAGCCTTCATACTTCACCCGTAAAGCCTCCAAAGTGACGTTTTCTAATATATTGTTGAATTTATCAGGTGAAATTCGAACAATATCTTCTACATTTATTAGATAAAACATTTACAATCCCAATTGTATAGATCAGTTGAAGTTTTGAATTCTATTCTATCCTATAATCTTTTCTCTTCTTTCAATAAGAACATTTAAAAAAATTATAAAAAGGATTAAAGAGTTCCTTCACCAAATTTCTTTTTATACATTGCTATGGCTTTTAATATTTCCCTTTTTGCAACATCAGCATTATCCCATTCTTCAACTTTAACCCACTTTCCAGGTTCCAAATCTTTGTAATGTTCAAGGAAATGTTTAATTTCACGTAAGGTGCTTGGCGGTACATCGGATATGTCTCTAATTTTTTCGAAAAAGGGATCCTTCGCTGGTACCGCAAGAATCTTGTTATCAATTCCTGCTTCATCCTTCATACGGACAAACCCAATGGGTCTTGTTGGGACTACACATCCTGGAAAAATAGCCATCCTTGATAGAACCATGATATCGACAGGGTCATCATCGTAATACCACGTTTGAGGGATTATACCATAATCGAATGGATAAGTGAATGCGGTGTGTAGCGTCCTATCTACAAAGATAATCCCTGTTTCATGGTCCACTTCATACTTAATGCTACTCCCTCTAGGAATTTCAATGAAAGCATTAACATTGTTTGGAGGATTAGAACCAGGTTTTATAATTTTCCAATTTACATACATCTATTTTATCATCCCTTCAATTTCTAAACGAGATTTCTGTCTTAAATAGATAACTGCTACACCCCTATTTCTTAGACTTCTTCTTAACTCTTTATCATTTGTTGCTACTGGACTATTCCACTTCTTGGCCAGTCGAATTATGAGCTCATCAACACTCTCTTTTTGAAGCCTTTCTACATTAACAATATCGAAATTTTTAATAAACTGTAGGGTCATTAAAGCATTTTTTCTTTCTTTTATCTTTTTCCTTTTAGAAAGTCTTTGTAATTCTTCATAAACCGGAGAAATAACGATTTTCTCTATTTTACGATTCAATATTTTTTCTAATTCTTCATAGATGTTTATACGGAACTGAGATTGAATCAAGAGAAAATTAGAATCAAAAATAATCTTAACGGGCAAAATCACACCATTTTCCACTTGAAAAGAGAAGACTCTTTGCTAAAGTGATCTATTTCATTCTTCTATTCACAACTTAACCAATTGAAAGATTTATGATTTGATGATACCGTGGCCAATTAGCCTCCAACTGTCCCCAACACGTCTACTTAAAGCTAATCTTGAATTTAATTCTACACAAATCGGTCTCCTCAATGATATGTCTATAACATTCTCCCTTGCGGAAGTAACTAAACCTGCCGTTACAGTAGTACCGGTGTTAATGACTAACGCTTCATTTGTCCTAATTTTTTCAACATTTTTTAATATTTTTGTTCCAATTATCATCTCAAATAATTCAATATCGAGAGACAAATGATCCAAGACGGGAGGCATTTTATTTGGTTTACCAACTACATTTCCAACAAACCCATCGGCTTTTGTTAATGATGGATCTAGAAGTGTTCCTACTCCAATTAATCCCCCCGGTGTAGCTTCATTCACATCTCTTCCTCCTGCTTGAAGACTAATTATTTCTGTATACACGGATTCATAGTGTATTTTTCCTTTTTTTTCAATTCGAATTCCGGGTTTAATTTCAACTTTATTGCCTACTTTGAAAACACCTTCTAGAATGGATCCTCCAATCACACCACCCAAGAGTTGTTCCGCTGATGTACCTGGTCGATTAACATCAAAGGATCTTAGTATGGGCATGATCGGTGGTTTTGTTGGATCTTTTTTAGGCGTAGGAATGTTTTTTTCGATGGCTTCTATTAACACATCTATATTTGTTGATTGTTGAGCACTTACAGG
>JAUWJG010000011.1 GCA_030607815.1 Candidatus Bathyarchaeota archaeon | reverse complement strand
TTTCACCATAATAGTCAGCAATTTTTAAACTAACTCCTCCGAAGGCGAAGAGTAGTATCATTAGTTCAACTTGGAGTAACAAAATAATCAATTATCTAGTTTTAATTCAAAACCTTTGAAAGAATTGATCGAAATCATATAGAATCGATTCTTTATGCAATATTTTCATTTAAATAAATTAAGGAGGTACATGTGTTACCGTTAACGAAATAGACTTCCTATCAGAGAGAAATTTAGAGGTGTCTTCTACAACGTAAACCTCTAAAAAAACGGTATATCTTTTTGACGATACACCTAATGGAAGATAACCCTTGACAATAATTGGGAACTTGGCATTTTCATTAGGACCCAAAGTGTCATTTAAATAAATAATTGTATAATTTACATCATTATAAACTGGGAGTAAAAGTGGTTCCTTAGTTATACCATTATAATATGACAGGTTTGTACTAGTGTAAACTATATGGAATTCGTATATTTGCTTTTTAGGTACCGTATTTTCAATGGTGGCAACTATAGTGATATTTTGACCCATTTGAATTGAACTACTCAGTGGGTCCACTGTTAGCGTGAGTCCAAATTGTTCAGAATCAAAAATTCCGGAAAAAAAGATAATCACAACGACTAAAATTATCCCGATCATGAAATAAATAAATTGTTTCCTTAAAAAACCCATTTATAGTTATCTCCTAAAACTTCATTTCGTAATTTGGTCCCAACATTTTGTAAAATAACCATGTTTATTCGCGGTACACAGTTTTATTTTATAGGTAAAGACGATATACATGTTTAGTTTAATGTGGGAACTATTTTTCGCGTAATTTATCGGCAATAGTCTTAAATTTACCTTTCTCAAATATTCTAATTTTCGTATTTAACCGAATTCTAAGACCCAAACTTCTGAAGAGTGAATATAGTTGTTCTCCAGTAATTTTATTCTTTAATTTTCCAGCATTTATAATAGAAACCAACTCAAACATCAGCTTCCTGGTAATTATGGGGTATTGTTGTTCTGCAGCGTTCCATACTTCTAAACCTCTTCCTGCAAAAGCCTTCAATAATATTTTTTTAGGATCTTCTGGTTTCTTTACTTTTTCTTTCATCAATTCAAAAGTCTTCTTTAATAATAAGCGTTTTTGCATTTCAAGAAGTTTTCTTCGTTTTAAGATTTCAAAATTAGTATCTTCTGACATATTACGTCCTCAATATAACATTTAAAGAATAGTAAGTTTTCGATAAAACATGTAATTGTTCAATACCAATATTCATATTTCAACAAGTATTTACATGTTTTTAGGAGAAAAAATTGAATGAAAAAAATGGTGAAAAAGCTGATAGAGAATATTATTTTAGCATAGAATAAACATAAATTTTTAAAACGTATTTCTTTGAAAAATAAGGTAACGTAATAGAATAAAGAGTCGTTCTAGGGAACCTTCTAATTATTTTAGGGATCATAAACAAACATGCTAATAAAAACTTAAATAATTGATGGGTTTATGGAAGGCTATGTTAGTTTATTAATGAAGAAAAGATAAACTAACGTGTATAGCGGGGTAGGGTAGCCAGGTTTAACCCGCAGGGCTCATAAGATTGGTGATGAAGTAACGGTTTCATCAAATGGTAAGTTTAGGAAATGTGAGTAAAAAAAACTTTTTTTGGAAAAAACATCAATTTGAGACACCCTGAGATCGGATGTTCAAATCATCTCCCCGCTACCAAATTCATCCCCTGAAATAGTACTTTTTTTACAATATAGAAAGTTGGCGCATTCATAGCTCGTCTAATACAATAAACAAATTAAAGACAAAATATGATGGTTAACTTCAATTTAATTTATGCTAAAATTATTTAATTAGTAGAGGTAGAATAACCAAGATGTCTTCGAAGGTAGCTGTCGTTAAAGGTGAACGAGGTGTAGAGCCAGTTTATCGAGCCCTTAATCTTATACACTACAAGGAGGCTCTTGAGCAGTGGGATACAGTTCTCGTTAAAGTTAACCTGATCACCTCGCATACATATGAGACAGGTATCACAACAGACCCGATTGTAGTCAAGGCAATCATCAAGATGGTACAGGACCTTGGGAAGAGGGTTATCATTGTTGAGACAGAGGGAGGAATCACATCCCCAGACAAGGCGATAATTGAAACGGGGATGATGGATGTTATAGAAGAGGCTGGAGCTGAATACCTCAACATGGGACACCTGAAAGAAAAAGTTGAACTAACCGTAAAGAATCCTAAGGCGATAAAGAGCTTCAAGGTCGCCAAAATAGCGACTGAGTCAGCGATAATAAGTAACGCGACTATGAAAACACTACATCATACAACTATCACCATGGGCCTTAAGAACATGTTCGGAATGCTCACCAAGAAACGTAAGTTTCTGTACCACATAAAAGATATGAATAAAGTGATCTATGACATCTGCAAGACTCTTCCACCAACCATGACAGTTAATGACGGCTTCTACGGGAAGGAGGGAAGGGGACCCTGGCATGGAAAAGCGGTGAAGATGAATACAATAATTGCCAGCACCGACCCAGTAGCTGCTGATGCTACCGCTGCGAGGATTATTGGAATTAACCCTGAAACCATAAAGCATGTAATGTGGCTTCACGAGAGCGGAATAGGCGAAGTAAATGAGATAGATATTGTTGGGGACGGAATAGAAGCCGTATACAGAGTCTGGAATAGAGGTTAATAGAAACAAAACAAATTCGTGGACGAGTAGAACTAGCATTATTAGAGGGTTCACTGAGTGCGATGCACTCAACTTGGTGAAGTATGATTTCTGTATGTAACTTACTATCAAGAGAAAAAAAATTAGAAAAAGAAAGTAAGTAGAGATATACATCAATCAAATTTTTCATTTTTTGTATTGGAACTATTTGAGTGTTACTTGGAAAAAGTTAAGAATAAAAACATATAACCCAATAAAGCAAGGAGATAGCGATTAGAGAAAAACTTACAGGCTCTGCTTTTACGTTAATTGGAATTGTAAATGTATTATTCTCCATCAGTTTGATATACCTCTTAAATACTGTTGGTGGACTGTTAGAAACATTAGGGGGATTTCTATCTTTTTTGATTCACCTGTATCCCGGTCTACAACGTATAGTGATGTTGGATATGTTTTGACTTTAATCCAACTAATAACAGGATTTGTAGCATTAGCTGCAGAAGTGTCTATTTTAATTAAGCAAAAGTTAACTCCTAAAGAGTACCTAGAAACGAGTAAAATTTGAGTTGAATATCTTTTTCAACTCGCCTACTTTTCACACATAATCTAAAACAATATGTTACGTGAATACCCTCCATTTACTATGTTCATTTAGTGAACTTTGAGAGTAAGGTTGCAAAGAATGTTGATGAATCAGGTAAGTTAGTTGAAGCTACGTTTGATTATGTTTATGATTTTGAAGGAGACAAATTGGTTCAGAAAAGAAAATGATGAATAATATTGTACATCCAAATCTAGTATAAATAGACACTGCACGTACTAAACATCAGATAAACGGGGGAGATATATGAAACCTGGGGTGAATTTTTTTCAGTTAGATATCATCATTTTTAGCGCGTTTACTTAACCATTTAGCTATAGCACGTAATATTTTACTGGGTGTTTGATTCAGAACATACACATCATACGTTTGAACCTTGATTGTAGTTTTATAGTCTGGCATAGGGGCATAGATAATGTTTTGAAGCACAATCTCTCCTTCAAGATATTTTTTTACCAAGTCATCAGATTCAAAATGCATAGGGATGCTAAGAAACGCTATTCCTTCAGCCCAATTCAACATAGTGGGTCTTCCGAACTGTGTCATCGCTTGAACTCTTTTTGCTAACTCTTTTAACGATAATTTTGTAACATCCATAATTTGTATGTGCGTTATTGGCGTATACTCAATTTTAATTCCTGCTTCTTGCATGTTATTTCACACTCATTTTGTTAGTACAACAATAGTTCTTAATGGTTTCTACAAGTTTTTCCGATCGTTAAAAGTTAGTGAAAAAAACATTAGGAGTTAAACATATAGATAATTAGATAGAGGGTCATGTTCTAATCAAGTCTATTATTTGATATAGGTTTTAAAATTGTGATTAATAATTTAACTTTTAAAAAAATGAACACGGACACACATCTATTCCTTCTTATGTCTCTCGGAACGAAATCAAGAGATTTATTCAGTTGAAATTCTTTCATTTCGATTTTTTAAGTAACCTATTATTTATGATTTAAAATAGGTAATGAAGGATATATCCGTTAGATTATAGGATAGGTGAAACGCTGTCCTATCCTGAGTACAACTACTTTAATTTTCATGTTTCTGGATTTTGCTTCGTATTCAACAAGACGGGGGTTGTCAATTGCGAAACTCCATAGATCCCAATGCATAGGGATAACCATTTTTGTTTGGAGATCACTAGCTATCTGAAGGATTTCTCCAGGAGTATTATAGTATTTTATTCCAGGTGGATTCACTCCAAGACTGATGAGGGCTATATCTATCTTGTATTTTTGACTAATTTTGAAAAACTCATCGGACCAAAGTGAATCTCCTGCGTGAAAAATTCGTATATTATCAATTTCGAAGATGTATGTGTTTGCGGTTTTTGGAATTGGATCATTTGAGGGAAACGCGATAATATGAATGTCCTTGATTTTCTTTTCTTGATGTTCTTTCAATGACACAATTCGATTCTCAGCTATTTTCCAACTCTTTAAAAGATTGGTGACGCTTGGAGGTCCTATAAATAAAGAGTCGGTATTTTTAGATATAGGAAAAATAAAGTCTTCATTGAGATGGTCAGGATCTTCATGTGAGATAACAGTAGCGTCAATCTTCTTCACGTCAGATGCGTTGAAAGGTAAAGGAATCATTCGCAGAGTAGTTGTTTTCTCATTTTTTAGGGCTCCTCCACAGTAAGGATCAATATAGATTGTTGATTTTGGTGACTTAAGTATGAACCCGGCTCCTCCAAGTGACCACAATGCAATAAACCCTTGCTTTACTTCATATTCATCAACATCTTGAAGAAACCAGTCATACCATTCACTTCTTAAATTACAAAGTGGTTGAGGTTTACCAAGTCTTCTAGTATACCATAATCCTTTTCCCATAATCATCATCAGAGTCTATCTATAGTTTTAGAAGAATTTAAGATATTTTGTCTATTGTTTATAACAAAGGGGAATATATTTTACGAGTTTTATAGTTATTATGGAAATAAAATTATGATAAAATATATTAGGCAGAATAAAAGTTCTGTACAATAATTCGTTGATTATTTGGGTGATTTAATTCATGGTAATGTTCAAATTATTCTCCGAATTTACCCCGAAGGGTGATCAACCTAAAGCGATTAAGGATTTAGTTAATGGTATCGATAGAGGCGAACAAGTTCAAACATTACTTGGAGTGACTGGGAGCGGAAAAACGTATGTAGCAGCTTCAGTAATTGAAAAAGTTCAAAAACCAACACTTGTAATTTCTCATAACAAAACTCTGGCAGCGCAGCTTTGTGCTGAATACAAGCGTTTCTTCCCAGAAAATGCTGTGGAGTATTTTGTAAGTTATTATGATTATTATCAACCAGAAGCTTATCTCCCACATACAGATTTGTACATCGCAAAGGATGCTTCAATTAATGATGAAATTAATAGATTACGACATTCAGCTACGCGGTCAATCATGGATAGACAAGACGTGATCATTGTTGCAAGTGTATCTTGCATTTATGGTCTAGGTAACCCAAGTGATTATGCTAATTTGCGTCTTTTGTTGCGGAGAGGAATGCATATGGAGAGAAATTTAATGCTCCAGAAGCTAATTGAGATCCAGTATGAAAGAAATGATTTTGCGTTTACTCCGGGAAGATTCAGGGTTCGAGGAAACAAAATAGATGTATATCCAGCATATGCAGGAATATCATTCAGAATTGAAGTATCAGACGGTGTCATAACTAAATTATTTGAGATGGATCCCCTATCTGGGAGGCGGATTAGTGAAAAATCATCTTTAACGATTTATCCTGCAAAGCATTTCTTAATGCCTCAAGAAAAAGTTGAAAAGTCAATCGAATCTATAAAGGCTGAATTGGAAGTGCGGCTTAAGGAATTAAATTCAGAAGGTAAGTTGTTAGAAGCCAATAGACTCAAACAGAGGACTCTGTATGATGTTGAATTATTAAGGGAGGTAGGGTATTGTCCAGGAATAGAAAACTACTCTATGCATTTTGATGGACGAAGAAAAGGGGAAAAGCCTTTTACACTTATTGATTACTTCCCAGAAGACTTTTTGATGATTATTGATGAATCACATGTTTCAATTCCTCAGATTCGAGGTATGTATGGTGGAGATCGGTCAAGGAAAGAAAACTTAGTAAAACATGGGTTTAGACTGCCTTCCGCGTTTGATAACAGACCACTTATGTTCAGTGAATTTGAAAAATATATGAAAACTGTGATTTTCACGTCAGCAACACCAGGAGTTTACGAATTTAGGAAGAATATTCCGGTTATAGAACAGATAATTAGACCTACAGGATTGATTGATCCCAAAGTAGTTATTAGAGCACTTGAAAATCAGGTGGATGACCTAATAAATGAAATAAAAATGCGAGAGAAGATGAATGAAAGAGTCTTAGTCACAACTCTAACTAAACGAATGGCAGAGGATTTAACAGAATACTTGATTGAGAATGGAATTAGAGCTGAATATATGCATTCAGACATTAAAACTTTGGAGAGGATTAAAATATTGAGAAGATTGAGGTTAGGCAAGATAGGTACAATAGTTGGAATTAATTTATTAAGGGAAGGTCTAGACCTCCCTGAAGTTTCTTTAGTAGCAATTTTAGATGCAGACAAAGAAGGTTTTCTAAGAAACGAAACTGCACTTATACAAACCATGGGTAGAGCAGCGAGGAATATTAGAGGAGAAGTAATTCTTTACGCTAATAAGCTTACAAAATCAATAAAGAAAGCAGTTGAGGAGACTAACCGTAGAAGGAAGATACAACGCAAATATAATATCAAACATGGAATAGTACCGAGAACAATTGAAAAAAAAATCACTGACATAATCGACGGGCTTCCAGAAGAAGAAGAAAGAGTCTTAATTAGTGGTCTTCCTGAGACGGACCTACCGTTAATAATTATTGAATTGGAAGAAGCGATGAAAAGAGCAGCCCATAACCTCGAGTTTGAAAGGGCAGCTACTCTTCGAGATAGAATATTCGAATTGAAAAATCCATTGACAGTAAACAAATCCATTAACAATAATTGAACATGTGGTAAGTAAATGGCACTGAATAAAATCATCATTAAAGGTGCAAAGGAGCATAATCTAAAGAATATAGACGTGGAAATACCTCGAAATAAACTGGTGGTAATAACAGGGGTCAGCGGAAGTGGAAAATCAAGCCTAGCTTTTAACACAATATTTGCTGAAGGACAGAGAAGATATGTCGAATCTCTGTCAACATATGCTCGTCAATTCTTAGAACAAAAAGAAAAACCAGACGTAGAATCTATAGAAGGTTTATCTCCTGCGATAGCTATTCAGCAAAAAGCACCAGGGCATAACCCAAGGTCTACAGTTGGGACGATAACTGAAATCTATGATTATCTAAGAGTGTTATATGCAAAAATAGGGACTGTATATTGTTTCCGTTGTGGACGAAAAATACAAAGACAATCCATTGATCAAATTACTGAACATGTTATGGCGTTAAATGAAGGAACCGAACTCCTCATTTTTGCTCCCGTGATTAGAGGTAGAAAGGGTGAATATAGAAAAACTTTGAGCGATTTATTGAAACAAGGATTTGCCCAAGGAAGAATTGATGGAGAGATTAGAGATTTAAACGAAAATATAAACCTTGAAAGATATAAAAAACATACCATCGAAATCCTTATCGATCAGTTGAAGGTGGAAAAGCAGGAGCGAAGTAGACTGGTAGAAAGCCTTGAGCAGGGATTAAAACTTGGGCAAGGGTTGATTCTGATAAAAATAGTCAACGGAGAAGAACAGCTTTTTAGTGAACATTTTTCATGTATAGAGTGTGGTATAAGCTATGGGGAATTAACCCCCAGGATGTTTTCATTTAATAGTCCATATGGTGCTTGTCCTGAATGCAGTGGATTAGGAACCTCCCTACATATAGACCCCTATTTAATTGTTCCAAATAAAAATGTATCAATAAACGATGGAGCAATAAAGTCATTTCCAAAAAGCACTAACTCTTGGTCTTTTAAGACGTTGAAAGAGGTTGCAAAACAGTATAATTTTGACTTGAATATTCCTTTTAATAAGATATCCGAAAAACATCAAAAGATAATTCTGTATGGAACAGGAAAAGATGTAGTATTTTTTAGATTCGAAGGAAAGAATTCAGAACAAAAATATCTCTATGAGGTTCAACGTCCTTTTGAGGGGGTAATTCCTCGTCTTGAAAGAAGATTTATTGAAACAAGATCAAGTTATATTCGACGAGAAATTGAGAGATATATGAGTAAGAGAAAATGTCCACTCTGTAAAGGAGAGAGACTGAAAAAGGAGAGTTTAGCTGTTAGAATTGGAGAAAAAAACGCCGCAGAACTTACTAAAATGTCAGTAAAGGAGATTATTACATTTTTTAAGATCTTAAAGCTTTCTGCTAAGAAAAAAGTGATTGCAAAACAGATCCTTAAGGAAATTCTGGCTCGTTTAAATTTTATTGCTAATGTTGGTCTTGACTATCTCACGATAGATAGGGCAGCAAATACACTTTCAAGTGGAGAGGCTCAACGAATACAATTAGCAACACAGATCGGTTCAAAGTTATGTGGCGTGCTCTATATTTTAGACGAACCTAGCATAGGTTTACATCAAAGAGATCTTGGAAGATTGCTTCGAATCCTTGTTGAATTGAAGAATCTAGGCAATACAGTAATCGTAATTGAACATGACGAGAGAACCATTCGTATAGCGGACTATATTATCGATATGGGTCCTGGAGCTGGAGAACACGGTGGAGAAATTGTTGTTGCAGGTCCGCTTGAGGAGATCATTAAGGCGAAAAATTCTTTGACAGGTGCTTATCTCGATCATAAACTATGGATTCAAACTCCAAAGAGAAGAAGAAATCCAAGGAATGAATATCTGGTTATAAAAGGTGCTAGAGAACATAATTTAAAAAATATAGATGTGTCAATTCCTCTCGGCTTATTTGTATGTATCACAGGAGTCTCTGGATCGGGAAAGAGTACACTTGTAAATGATATTTTGTATAGAGCTCTAGCGAGGAAGTTTTACAGATCAAAAGAGACTCCAGGGGACCATGATGAGATAAAAGGATTAGATAACATCGACAAAGTCATTATTATCAATCAAACGCCTATTGGACGAACACCGAGGTCTAATCCAGCAACATACACTAATGTCTTTACTCCAATACGGGAACTTTTTTCCAAGTTACCTGAAGCACGAAAAAGGGGGTATTTACTTGGAAGATTCAGCTTCAATGTTAAGGGGGGGAGATGTGAATCATGTAAAGGTGTAGGAAGCATTCTAATTGAGATGCATTTTCTTCCAGATATGTACGTTAGATGCGATGTTTGTAAAGGAATACGCTATAATACAGAAACTCTTGAAGTAAAGTATAAAGGAAAAAATATTTCTGATGTTTTAGAAATGACAATTGAGGAAGCTCTAAACTTCTTCAAGAATATACCGAAGATTATGAGAAAACTACAAACGCTCTTTGATGTGGGATTAGGCTACATGAAACTTGGTCAGCCTGCAACAACGTTATCGGGAGGAGAAGCGCAGCGAGTAAAACTCTCAAAAGAGTTAAGTAAAGTGAGTACGGGAAAGACCCTTTATATTTTAGATGAGCCAACAACAGGCCTTCACTTTATTGACATTCAGAAATTACTTGATGTATTGAATAGATTAGTTGATAACAGAAACAGCGTAATTGTGATTGAACATAACTTAGATGTGGTAAAATGTGCTGATTATATAATTGATCTCGGGCCGGAAGGGGGAGACAGAGGAGGAGAAGTAATAGCCCAAGGAACACCAGAAGAGATCACACAAATAGTCGCGTCATACACGGGAAAATACCTCAATGAGGTCTTAGTGTATGACAATTAATAAAAAACTCTTGATGAGTATTCCAGATAAAATTGGAGTTTACATTTTTAAAGATCAAGAAAATAATGTTCTTTACGTCGGAAAAGCTTTATCTCTCAAGAATAGAGTGAGTAACTATTTTATTCCCGAAACATTAGCGTTAAAAGAGAGACAGATAAAAGAAAAAACGGTCAATATTGATTTTTTAATAACTAAAAATGAAGCAGAAGCGCTTATCCTCGAAAATAATCTGATTAAACAGTATTCTCCACCATATAATATTCGATTTAAAGATGATAAATCCTATCCATCATTAAAAATTACACTGCAAAATGATTATCCTGCAATTTATATTACGCGGGAACTGGTAGAAGATGGATCACGATATTTTGGACCATATGTTAGTGCTTGGGGAATACGGAGAGTGTCTCGTTACGCTCAAAGGCTTTTTGGGATACGGAGTTGCAAGGAAGTTATTTCGGATAAAAAAATGAGGATTCCGTGTTTAAATTATCACATAGAAATGTGTTCTGCTCCCTGTGCAAAAAAAATTGAGAGGAAAGAATATTTAAAGTCAGTGAATCAAATTTGTTTGTTTCTTGAAGGCAAGATAACTACGTTAGAAGGAAAACTTATCGATGAAATGAACCTTCTAGCAAATAACCTTGAGTTCGAGAGGGCGGTGTTAGTAAGAGATAGATTAAATGCAGTTCGGAAAATGAGTCAGAGACAGAGAGTTTCAAGAATTATCACTGGAAATATGGATGTAATCGGTGCTGTATTAAATGAGAAGAGGGCTTGTATTCAGTTAATATTTATAAGGGGTGGAAATTTAATTGGCGGAGAACAATTTCTTGTAACTGTACCAATGGGAGATTCGCTTTCCAAGGTTTTAACTGTCTTTATAGAACAGACATATTTTAAGAGAAAAGATATCCCATCTAAAATACTCGTAAGCCATAAACTGGTTGAGATGAGCTTCATAGATGCTTGGATAAGAAGACGCGGGATACACACCGTGATTGATACTTCAACGAACGATCTTGAAGTGGAACTAACGAATCTCGTTTTGACAAACGCAAAAGAAAAACTTCTTATGGAGATTAATAAAGGAGTCCCGAAGAGACTCATTGAACTAAAGGAGATTCTGGAGTTAGATGAGGTTCCAATAAGAATAGAAGGGATTGATATATCTGACTTTGGGGGAGAAGACGCTGTTGGTGCCTTAGTAACTTTCTTCAATGGTAAAATAGATAAAACGGGATATAGAAGATATAGAATTAGAACGGTCAAGGGAATCGATGACTATGCAATGATAAGGGAAGTCGTTCGAAGAAGATATACACGAATTATGAGTGAGGGAAAGATACGGCCAAATCTACTATTGATTGATGGAGGAATCGGACACTTACGAAGCGCTGTTGAGGAACTAGAATTGTTAGATTTTGATTTGCCAGTTATATCTATTGCGAAGAAAAAAGAAGAATTGTTTGTTCAAGGTAAGATGAATCCACTGGATCTCACCGAGGATTCGAGAGCACTAAAACTCATAAAGAAGATAAGGGATGAAGCTCACCGGTTTGCGATTAGATATCATAAAAATCTTAGAGCAAAGAAGATAAAAAAATCATTATTAACGGAGATTTCAGGAATAGGTAAAATTAGAAGAAAAAAATTGTTGAATAGGTTTGGTAATATAGAAAAACTGAGAGAGGCTTCAGTGGAAGAGATAGCCCAGACAAAATTGGTGAGTCGATCCTTAGCACAAAGAATCCATACATTCCTTAAAAAAAGGGTTAATAAATTAGATTAAACAGTGATGAACTTTCTAGGTAGTATATATAGACGTTTCTTAATCTGTACTTGAAGTTGATTAATGAAACATTCCAATGAAAGAATCAAAAAAATATTTAGAATATCTAAAGATAAACCTGGGTTCTTGCGTGTTTAGTCTTACATTCACATTCCCAACCTGATTGTTGAACTCAGAGGGATAGAAAAGTGAGCTATTAAGGGGTCAACTAAAAGAGAAAAAAAGAGAGACCAGCACATCTATTTATTCGTTGTGTTCTACAAGATCGATTCCCGGCTTCATTAATCTAGCATAATAGCTTCCTGTAGTGTAAAGGGCTCCAACCGGGTTATGGGCTAGAACTCTATCCTTGACCACTAGTACAGTAGTGAAAGCTTTACTATACTTAAAGAAAAGAGAATCATGTCCGACGCAGAGACCTACTAAGATATTGAAGTCTGTCTTCTCCTTGTTGAGGAGAATAGCTTGTACTATGGGACTGCACATGGTTTCAAACTCACCAACACGTATCTTTTCATCATCTTTAATCCCAATGGTTTCCTTTGGGGTGCACCCCACCTTACAAACTATGGAGACAACATTGAAGCCTTGAACCATTAAAATATTAGAAAGGGCGCGAGCTTCAGAATAAAGGCCTACACAGAAAGCAATTCCTATCTTTTTATAAGACATTTTTTTCGCAAACTCATATATCTCCTGGACTCTCGGCTTGATAGGATGCAAAACATAAGGCTTTATGTGTCGATTAGTGTAGCATTCAGCTTCTTGAATGGAAGCCATGTTAGCAAATTTTCGTATTTCTGGTTTTTCATATTCCTTTATAGCATTTTTAATAGTTATGTATTCTTTTGTCGGACAAAAAATTGGGCCTTCACCAGTCTTCACAATACACATCCGATTCTTTACGGTACATAATGCACATTGAGGGATAGACGATTTTTTCATCGATAATCATCTCTACTCTTTCAGAGTAACGTTGAAAGTATTTACGTTTACTGCTAAAGCTTGTACATGAAATGTTTCTTGAGTATAATGGTTTTATCTAATGTTACAAGAAGAAAATTTTTAAGGTTTTAAACCTATAAAAAAACATTAATCAAACTAAGAGAATTGTTTTACTAACGAAGTACTGTTTAAGTTAAACAGGAAACATCAATCATATGTAAAATATCAAGTGAGGTGATTAAAATTGAGTAAAGGTGCTCCACCGGGGATAAGAATAACTCAAAAAGATCTAATAGAGGGTATTGATGTCGACTTCTCTGAGGAACAAGAATCGTGGAACATATACAAACTTAGTGATGGAACGACAATGAAAGTCAAATTAGTTTTACGAGGAGTAAAACGATTAAAAAGATATAGTCCAGATGGAAATCCAATATATATTATACAAACCCAAAATGTTGTTAGAACACTTGATATACCAAAGGAAATTAAAGCAAAACCAAAAGAGAGAACAATAAAACCAGTGTAATTGAAATGGTAAATTGGAAAAGATCTTACGTTATTAATTGAAGATGCTGAGGAATAGGTATGTATCTGAAGTTTATAGAATAGATGGTCTCTTTTGAAAAAGAGTTATAGTAAAAGAGTATATCAGCCTTTTTGGTAATAAAAAGATAAATCAAATTTTAGTTTTTATTAAGGTTCATTGTTATCTTAAAATCGTTTTTTTCTCCCTTTTTCCTTCAATGTGATCTTGGTGGACCTGGGATCTATACCAGCCCATTCTATCTTGAAGCCTAATATATCAAGGATGAAAGTAGAGTTCAACCCACCGGTATCGTTAATGATCTGAGATGCTTCTGTAAGGTTGAGTTCTCTTTCTTCTAACTGTGCGTCTAGACGTTTTTTTATCTCTGTAAGTTTCGATTGCCGTATTAGTATGTCTCCTAGACGTACATATCCTGGAATTTGTCTTTCCTTAAGAATTTCTTTAACAGCTGCCTTTAATACATCAAGCTGGTTTGCAAGTTCCTTGATGTCTATGACGGGTTTCTGGATTGAAAAAGGTATCGTACGGAGGAACCTGATCTGTTCTTTCACTAAAAGGTTCTCCTTCTCTTGTAAATATAGCAATATAGGCTTTAGAGGAACCTTTCTTTGATAGTAAATAATGCGTAATTTGGCTCTGAGCTTTTCTAATTTTTGGCAAGCTAAATTTTTATCTACAGCAACAACCAGGTCTATATTATTTATTAGTTCAAGTTTCTTAATTTTATTTTGAAGGTATTGTGGAGTCCAGAAACCGACTATTTCTAAGTAAATTTTTAACTTGTTCTTCTTGAAGAGAAAATCAGGAAGCATTACATGTCTCCCAACAGGAATAGGGCTAGGTTCTCGTGTCAAAGTCCATCCAGTATCTAAAAGATTGAAGCGTTTAGCAAAATCTTGTTCAACAAGACTGTCGTAGACTTCCTTTGCAGGTATCTCAACAGATGCAAAGTATTTGCCTTGTTTATGGCTATCCAACTCAAGGTTTAAGAGACGCCTTTCCCTTTTTTGACGGAAAATTTTTGCTTTTACACTCCAATCTTGACATTGAAGAATTGTAGGTAATAATTTAGCTAGACTTGTTCCGTATCTACGATTGAGCTTAAAGAGGGAAGTAGGACCATCAACTTTTATTTCGTACTCCTCATCCCTTTTCCGAATGATGTATATAAGTCCTAACCATTTGATCTGTCTAAATATTCGTTGCCAGTTTCCAGTGACTGTGAAGGTAAGTTCAGTAGAGTAGAAAAGGAGAGTTTGGGTTAAACTAAGGTTATACCAGCTCAACAATGATTGAGGGGAAATGGACTCGATATCTTTCAGGATAAGTTCATTCTCTAAGTCGCTATAGAGGGTGTTCTCCAAAGTTTCTATTGTTATCCCTAACTCTGTTGCGCTTTGATGAAGAATGTTCTGTCTTGCATTTGGAGTAGTTGGAAAACCGTGTTTATGGGTAATTTTGAAGACGTGTTTTCTGATTTTAAATGGATCCAGGGTTGTTTTTGATTCAAGTAAACATTTTCGATTTAGAAGGATTGAGAGCCCTCTTAGAAAGCGATAATCGTAACCAAGATCTTCTAGACCGCTCAACGCTTCGTTTAATTCGAATTTCTTTTTTCCGAGATGATCAGTGTAAGTTTGAATAATTAAATGTGCAACACTAAGATTTTCTTGATTTAACTCGACATAAACAGGTTTTATCCTGTCACGCCTTCTCCTTGTGATTAATAAACTTGAAGGTAACAAAGTTTACTACCTCGATCGGTGGCGCCTTTGACTTATCTGGGTTTCCATCGTTTCCTGAGCAACAATCTCGATTAGTTTTGCATGTTTTCCTGGTCTTTTTCTTAAAATTCTTCCTAAACGTTGGATGTACTCTCGACTACTTCCTGTACCACTCAAGATGAAGCCTATACTAGCGTCGGGAACATCGATTCCTTCATCTAAAACCTGACTGGTAACGATTGCTTTGTATTTTCCAGCTTTAAATTTTTCAAGAATCTCTTTCCTTTCTTCTCTTGAGGTTTGATAAGTTATAGCTGGAATGAAGAAATGTTGACTAATACGGTAAACAAGCTGATTGAAGCGGGTAAATATTAAAATCTTCTCTTTTGTGTAGATGTTTAGAAATTCACCGAGAGCTTTGATTTTAGCTTCCGAATTAAGAACTATTTTCAATGCTTTATTCCGAGCCAATAAAGCCTTTCTAGCTTGCGGATCCCGCCCCGTTCTCATAATAAATCGTCGAAAATCTTCTCTATTCTTCAAAAATATTCTATTTTTTTTCAGATAACTTCTGAAAACAGCGTATTCTCTCAGGTACTCCATCTGTTCACTAGAAGTCAATTTCACCAATATTTTTTCGTGAGTATAGGGGGACAGATGCTTTCCAGCTAAATCATCCACCTCAAGCTGATAGACACGACCACCCACTAATCGAGGTAAGTTCAAGTGTAAACCATCTTCTCTTTCATAAGTAGCTGTAAGCCCCATTCGATATGGGGCAATATACATTTCAGCAATTTGGCTGTAGCTTGGAGCTGGAAGATGATGTACTTCATCAAAGACAATGAACATAAATTTATTTCCCAGATACTCTGCTTTGAGATAGGCTGAAGCGTAAGTAGACACAGTTAAAGGTTTAAGTACATTCTCTCCTCCACCGATAATCCCTACTTCCATTCTAAATTGGTCAATAAGAAGTTGTCTCCACTGATATAAGAGGTCTAAAGTAGGAACGACAATTAATGTAGCTACATTCAACTTTTCTATAGCTTTTAACGCTATGAAGGTTTTACCAGCAGCAGTAGGAAGAACAATTACACCTCTTCCACCTACTTCAAACCAAGCGTCTAACGCAGATGTCTGATAAGATCGTAATTCAACCCGAGATGAGAGGAGGGGGATAGGAAGAGGGTCAGCGGCTTCATCCTTATAGAATATACGGCTTCTATCTAGAAAAGATAAAACATCAGGGTAGTAAATAGGCATAACTCGAAAAGCATCAACCCTTGGGTCCCACTGACCATAAGGGGTTCCAGTATCACCTCGAAGTAAAAGACTGCCCTTATCATATCTTAGCACTGTCA